>SLPW01000619.1 GCA_007131755.1 Myxococcales bacterium
CCGCAGTCGGCGTCGTCGCTGCAGGTACAGGAACACAACAGGCGGTCGTCCAGCTCGATGCAGACGTCGTTGTCGGGAGAGCATTCGAAGTTCTGGTTGGAGCAACTCAAGCCCAGACCGGGACAGGGTTCGAATTCACCGACGTCGTCGTCGCACAGATAATCCTCGGGACAATAGTCGCCGTCGTCTGAGGAGCCGGGGGCGGTGCACATCGAGAAGGTCTCCTGGCCCTGTTGGACTTCGGTGCAGACGGAATCGCCGGGGCACTTTCCATCGGACGTGCAGGTGATCATGCACCGGCCGCCGTGGGCAAAGACGCGACAATAGCCGTTGTGGCCGCAGTCGGTGTGGTCCGAGCAGGGACGGCAGGCGGGGCATGAGGTGAGGCAGCGATCGCTGTGGCAGACCAGGCCTTCGGGACAATCTTCGTCGGCTGTGCACGATTGGTGGGTGCAGTTGCCTTCATGGCATAGGAACGGAAATTCGCAGTCCTCGTCACCGGAGCACGAAAGGACTGTGCAGAAGCCCTCTTCGCAGACCTCGCCGGGGCGGCAGTCGTCGTCGTCGGTGCAGGCACACTCCGTGGGGTAGAGAGAGCACAGGCCGTCGACGTCGTCGACGTGGAGATGACGAGGCTCGGTGCCGCCCAGGTAGGCGGAGTACATGGTGGCCTCGAGAAATTGGGAGTGCCCCAGGCCCAACAGGTGACCCACCTCGTGGGCAGCCACGGCCTGCAGGTCTGCGGCGCCGTCTTCCAGCGGTAATTCATCGCCGTCTACGAAGTGGTGGTGGGCTGTGTTGAAGCGAATGGGGGCTTCGACGATATGGCAGGCTTCGTCGATGAGGACCATCGTCACCGCAAGGGCGTCGGGGCCACCGAAGGAGGCGGGCCAGTCGTCGTCGTGAAAGGTGATGATAGGGGCGTCGGCGCCGAGTTCTTCGGAGTCGATGAGACCCAGGTACTCGCTTTCGAAGTCGGCGCAGCACGGTTCGGTCCAGCTTTCGAAGCTGGCGACGATATTGGACTCGATCTCGGCGATGTCTTCGAATTGGTTGGTTCCCGCCTCATCGATGAAGTAGGGGACGGGGAGTGATTGCCAGGTTGGGCCGCATTCGTCGATATAGGTGTAGGCCGCTGCAGGGACGGCTGCGGCCACAAGGGACGTGGCGCTGAGGAGGGCGATGGTCAGTTTTTTGATGAGGCCCATGGCTACTCCTCGCGTTCTTCGACAAGCGAGATGAGAACGGAGGTGAAGATCGACCATTCGTGGGCCGGCTCGTCGTGGTGAACGGAAGCGGACCCTCTCTTGCCGGGAACGACGAGCCTAAGATCGCTGAGGTCGCGACGGACGAGGCGGCCTTCGTCGCGTTTGTGGACGTAGAAGACGGACTGAGAAAGAGCTGCCAGCGACAGGCCGTCGCGGGCCGTGTCGCGGCGAAGAAAGAGGATCACCTCCTGATCTGGATCCAGTCGCGGATCGCCGGCAATCCGGCCCCGACGTGGGCCTTCGTCAGCTCCCCACTGGTGGAAGACGAGCTCTTCTTTCGTCGGGCCGTAGAAGGTTCGGTGGACCTCTAAGGTGGTCTGCGTCCAGGGACGGCGTTCGTCATCGAGGACACTGTGACGGTCGGTGACCGTGGCGTGGACGATGACGTCGGAGATCTCGACCAGGCGGTCGATGTCGGCGTAGCGCATCATCGTCGCCCGGGCCTCGGAAGGCGTCGCCAGTGCAGCAAGGAAAAAAGCTGCAGCGATGCAGAGGGTCGCGAGCCCGGGGATCTTGTGGTGTTGGCAGGTGGTCGGTATCGGAGCCATGGGTCGCTAAGGGTTGGAGACCGCGTAAGCTCGTATCGATGGTACCGAAGGTGTCGTTGAGTTGCCAGATGCATGAATTGTCGGCGGCCAGAGCGGCCGTCGGCCCCGGCGGCGCGAGATCACTGCCCGTCGTACAGATAGTCGTACATGGCGTGGAGGGCGGTGCTCTTGACGTAGCCAAGGCTGATGAGAGCGTCGTAGGTATCGATGGGACGTCGCTCACGGGCGGCGACGATATTTTCCACGCCGCGCACGTCGATGCCCACGTCCTGGTCGAGGACGACAAAGGAGGCGTTGTTGGCCAATTCCAGGATGGCGTTGACCACGGGATAGCAGGTGGGCTTTACCCATCCCTCGTCGTCGATCTCCGCGCCCGGGCAGCGGCCCCAGTCGAAGAGGTAGTCGTAGACGAGGCGGATGTCGTCGTTTGTAAATCCCGCGCGGTCGCGAAGGTCTTCGAGATCTTCGAAGGGGCGGTCGAGGCGGGCGTCTTGCACGGCCAGGGAGAGCTCTTCGGAAAGTCCCATCCAATCTTCCAGGATCATTTCTTCGCCGTATTGGGACAGCCACTCCGTGATCTGGCGCACCACGGGTTGGCAGTCCTCGTCGACGTATCCCCCGCCGTCGATCTCCTCGTCGCAGCGGCCCAGGGTTTCGACCCCCTCGGGGGGATAGAAGTACTGAGCGCCGAGCATGTCGAATTCACTGAGCTCCAGACGCCAGTCGTTTTCCCCATCACACTGGGGATAGTGCATGACAGATCGGGCATCGTAGGTGGTGCCGGGACGGTAGTCGTTGTCCTCGAAGCACCAGTAATTTCCGGCCTCACTGCGGGTGTGCTCGTGGCGAAAGCCCAGCACGTGGCCCAGTTCATGACGCATGATACCGCGAAAGCTCAACTCCTCCATCTGTGGGTCGTCTTTGGCATCCAAGATTTCGGCGACGTTGATGCGCACGTCACGTTCTTGTTCTTCGAAGTCCGGGAAGAAAGCACGAGCCAGATACGGTGCAGAGTCTTCGCTGGGGAGAACGGGAAAGAGAACCTGTTGGTTGTCGAGGTTGCAGCGATGGTCCTGGTCGTCGAGGTAGGGGAAGGTGACGTCGGCGATGGCTTCCCAGTCTTCGGCAGCACCGACGGTGGCCTCCACGACCCATTCCTTGTGTTCGCCGAAGTCGTCGCTGATGCAGAAGCTCAGATCGTGGCGCTGATCGCCGTACCAGAGGTCGTCGCCCCGGCTTCCCAGGTTCACCGATAGAGGCTGGCCGGTGGAGTGGGCGACGTGGCGCGCATAAAACTCCTGAAGGCCAGCCATACCGCCGGCGATGGGTGTATCCCCATCGACGACGCAGATCCGCCCGTCCGATTCGCAATATACGTATTCCAGAAATTGCTCGAATGTGGTGGGGTAGCCGAGGGAGTCCGCTTTACCGCCCGGAGCCATCACGGTGGTGTCCGACTGGGGGAGGCCGTCGTCGGTCCACTGCATCTGGTGGTCGTCGTCTTCCCCGGCGGCGTCGTCGCTGCAGGCAGGGGTCAGGAGGGTGAGGATGGCCAGGATTATGAGGGGGATTTTGCGGTGGAGAATCATCATATCATCTATCATTAGAGAGAATCCTTGGTATCACTTCGGGCACCATAATTGGCAGCAGGAGGTGATGCAATTGTGGGAAATTTCGATAAAGATATGAGGTCAGTACGTAAGCTCAACACTCCACGAAATGCATCACTCGTCGGAGGTGGGAAGTGCGCCCATCACCAGGGGAACCGTCATCTCCTCGTCGCCGCGAAAGATGAGGACGTCTACTTCTTCGCCGACACCGATGGTGGCCGCCAGCCAGGCCAGGTGGTGGGCGTCGTCCACATCGCGGTCGTCGATTTGAAAGATGACGTCCGCCGGCTGGAGGCCCGCATCCTCGGCGGGGCCGCCCTCGACGAGGCGGGTGACCATGGCTCCTCCCTTGGGGGGGAGATCCATTTCCTCGCGGTAGCGCGCAGGCACATCCCCGATGAAGACACCGAGCCAGGAGCGGGAGACCCGGCCATATTCGATGAGATCGCCCAGGATTTCGTGGACCATATTGATGGGGATGGCAAAGCCCAGTCCTCGGGCATCGGCGGTCACGGCGGTGGCGATGCCCATGACCTCGCTGGAGGTATTGACCAGTGGACCGCCGGAGCTTCCGGGGTTGATGGAGGCGTCGGTCTGGATGAAGTCCTGGAAGCGAAGCTGGCCGCCGGGAGGCATGACCTGGCGGCCCGTGGCGCTGGCGATGCCGGCGGTGACGGTGCTGGACAGGCCGAGGGGATTTCCGATGACGATGATCCAATTTCCCACCTCCAAGTTGTCGGAGTCGCCGAGGGCGACGGTGGGGACCGGGTCGTCTTCCTCGTCGAGCTCGAGGCGCAACACGGCGACGTCCGTCGGTGGGTCGGAGCCGACGATTTCGGCAGAGTAGACACGATCATCGAGCAGGCGCACGGCGATCTCGGTGGCACCGCTGATGACGTGGTGATTGGTGAGGACCAGACCCTCTTCGTCGAAGATGAACCCCGAGCCCAGGCTTTCACGCACGCGCTGTTCGGGGACCATCCCCGGAGGGACCGGCGGGGAAGTGATGTCCGGATCGGGCGGATCGCTACGGGTGTAGATATTGACCACCGCCGGACGTACGCGAGCTACGTTGTCTGAGAAATCCAGGGGGACGGTCGTGGTCTCCGGCGGGGCCACCGCCTGTTCCGGGGGCGTACTCTCCTGGGTGGCGTCGGGGGGCGAGGCCACCTCGGGCTGAGCCGGGGGGGATTCGGCGGGTTCGCAGGCGAAGGCGAAGCTCGACGTGATGATGACGAACGACGACATCAGGAGTCGTCGAAAGCAAAAGAGCGCCCACCCCGAATGGAATGATGTCCGCGATGGTCGGGACATCGAACCTCCGTTGTGGGAATTACTTCGCGGTCTCGTCATAGGCGCGTTTCAGATCGCGCAGCAGCGTCTCGAGAAGTTGCTCCTCGTCGCGATCCAGGTTGCCCCGGGTCTTTTGCTGCAGCATCTCCAAAATGGCGATCACCTCTCGGGCCGACGGCAGATCGAGTTGTCGGTCTCCCGTCTCCGGGTGGTGCTGCTTTCCGAGGTTGATCATGCAACTCGTTCCGAGTCCGATGACGAAGCCGCCGAAATCGATGAGCGGGCCCTCCTCGTCGTCGTCCGGTTCGGGTTCGGAGCGGATGTGAACCCCGG
This sequence comes from Myxococcales bacterium, assembly GCA_007131755.1. Taxonomy (GTDB): domain Bacteria; phylum Myxococcota_A; class Bradymonadia; order Bradymonadales; family Bradymonadaceae; genus SLJM01. The sequence continues at coordinate 5,053 of SLPW01000619.1, forward strand.
CGTTGCCGCCCAGTGGGGTGACGCGAGGGTCGTCCGGTGATAGGCCACCCTTGAGTCCGGCCACCCCATTGCTTCCATTGGTGGTGGTCGTCCCACCGGAAGTGTTCTGATCGTCGTCACCAATCATGGCGACTCCTACCGACTGAGGAAAGTTAAGTCGCAGTCCATCAATCACTCTGCTCGACCGGCTCCTCTTGCTCGTTGAGAACGCCCTCGACGAACTCGGCCTCCATCTTTTCGGCCTTGTCGGAGACGTCGGGGAGGTTTTCCAGATATTGCTGATATTCCTCACGAGAGATGGTCTCTTCGCGAAGATAGCGCTCCAGAGTGCGTACGTCGAATTTCCGGCTCTCAGTGGCCATGATTACTACTCCTTAAACCAGTCTGGTTGTGTTGGGCGAAATAAGATGATGCCTTCTCACCGCCACTATAGGACGCGATTGTGTTTTGGCAAGGCTTCGCCATCAGCGCTAGCCGCGATGCTTCGCCAGGGCACGTTCGATGCGTTTTCTCATGGAGTCCGAGGTGCTGTCCTTTTGTTTTTCCAGGTAGCTGACGGCCTGCTCCACGCGGGCTCCCTTGTGGAGGTCGATGAGCGCCATCTGAGTGCGGGCGGCCTTCTGATAGGGAGAGTTGCCGCGCAGGGTGAGGTAGATCTGCATGGCGTCGTCGTATTTTCCGAGCTCGAATTTGGTATTGGCCAGGTTGAAATACAATTGTTCGGGCACGCGGTTCTTCGATGCCTCGATGGCCTGTTCGAAGGCATGCTCGGCCTCGCGGTATTTTTCCAGCGCCGAGTAGATCAGTCCCAGTTTGTGGAGCATCGCTCTGCGGGGGCCGAAACGGCGCAAGAACCACTCCTTTCGGTATTCTTCGAGAAGGGTCTTGTGTTCGCCGCGTTGGAAGCGCCGGGCGAAATTTTTCTCGAAGCGCTCCCATTTTCGTTTGCGATAAAAGGGGATGCCCAGATAGTAGGCTGGGATCCAGAGGCAGAAGGCGGCCAGCACCCACCAGGAGACCTGAAAATAAAAGTGAAGCACAACCAGGACGAGCAGCGACAGGGGAATGAGCCCCCTGCTCCAGTCGATGGACCAGCCCCGCTGCGAAGAAGAGGTGCGTTCGTCGGGGCTCTTTGTGGTGGCTTGATCCATGAAACGATCCTGTCTCTAGCGCCGACTCATCGGCCATTCGGGTTCATGCGGTGTGTACGGTAAATCGGCATCGTCGATCTCACAAGGATGCAACAGCGATGACATTGACGTTCATTTCACGAAGCGGGGCGGTGGCGGGACAACCCAACGCACACGAGTTGAGGGGGGCATCGGGTAGACTGCTCTTTGATTGCGGAGCCGGGCCGCGGGGAGCATCCTATATTGCGACGATGCACAGGCCCACGGCGGTGTGGATCAGCCACGCTCATCACGATCACTGCGGGGGGCTGTTCGAGCTGTTGGCGAGCTGGCCGCGCACGACGGTGTTGGCCACGGCGACGACGGCGAAGCTCTTGAAATTCGCACTGTCGAAAGGGGGAGCAAAGGGGGGCCGGGGGACCTCGCGTGTGGAGGCGTTGGTTCGTCGGGTCGTTGTGGTGCCCTGGCAGCGATTTCGGGCGGTGCCGAAGATGGAGGGGGTCAAGATCATGGCCCTTCCGGCGGGACACGTGCCGGGAGCGGCGATGGCCGTCGTGGACTGGGACGACGGTGGCCAGCGGCGTCGGGTGTTATATACCGGCGATTTCTGCACTCACGACCAGGCGGTGGTAAAGGGAGGGGGGATTCCTCGCATCGACCAGGGGCCTTCGATGGACGCCGTCATCTGTGAGGCCATGCTCGCCAACGATCGGGAGGCCGACGAGGTGGTGTGGGAAGAGGAGGCGCGCCGGTTGGTGCAGTGTGTACACAGCTCGCGCGGGCCGGTCGTGGTGGGTGTCGGTGCCATCGGAGAGTCGCTGGAGGTGGCGACGCTGTTGGCGAGGGCTGGCGTGGAGGTGATGATCGACGACTATCTACAGGGAGTATTCGAGGTCTGTCGCCACAAAGTGGAGAGCGAATGGCGCCGCTGGAAGTTCGGCGACCGTCGAAGGATGCGAGGACATCTGCGAGCGGGGGGAGTGGTGGTCGCTACAGGCGATCAATATCGGCGGACGACGACGGCCGGTGTGCTTGCAGATCAGGTGGTGGAGGACCGACGGGCCACGATCGTGGTGCTCAACCGGGCCCGCGAACAGACCGGCGCCGGACGACTCCTGGCGTCTGAGATGGGAGGGCAGATGAAGTGGAGTGGGCGTAATGTGAACAGGCTGGCGACGGTGGTGCACTGTCAGCTCATCAATCACGCTCCCCGGTGGCAATTGGAGGGATTTATCGGCGGGGTGGCTGCAGGGAAGACCCTTCTCGTCCACGGGCCCACGGGATCTCGGTGGGGACTGAAGCGAGCATTGAAAAAGAAGGGATACGCCGGCGAAGTGGAGGTCGTGGAGCGGGGCGAGCGCTATGTGATCGGCGGTCGTTAGGGATGTGGAATGAAATGTCGTTTGAGGAGGTTGAAATTTTTCCCGCGGCGCTTTTTATTGCTTCTGAGGCGTCGGGGAAAATTACGTGACACCGCCGTCGAGTCAATGTGAAGAAGATGTAATACGGTGTAGTAACACGGAGGGAGTAGACGATGTGGAAACGGTCTTTGGTCGGCCTTGTTGCGATACTGATGATCATGGGTTGCAGTCAGCCCGAAGCGAAGTCGGAGTCGTCGAATTCGTCAAATGATGAGGAGTCGGCGACGACATCGGCGCAGGAGGATCGGGCGACAGCCCGTCACGATGTGATTCCGGCGTCGATGGCCATGGCCGACGATGAGATGGAGGCACGACTTCGGCTTCCCGATGTCGTGGAGCGCGTGATGCCTTCAGTAGTGGGGGTTGCCACCCAACTTCCGGCCCGCCGGCAAGCACCGACGCACCGCTCGCCACTGGACGATTTCTTTCGCGACTTCGGGTTTCCTCACCATCCCTCACCACACTCTCGACCATCTCCCCAGCCCCGCGAGCAGCCGCTGCGCGATGTGGGCTCCGGGGTCATCGTCGATACTTCGGGCGTCGTCATCACCAACCATCACGTCATCGACAACGCCGAGCGCATCGTCATCAATTTGTCGGACGGAAGGGAATTGGACGCCGTCGTAGAAGGTACGGATCCGGAGAGCGATATTGCCGTATTGCGCATCGAAGACCCGCCCGACGACCTGCAGGCCATCGCCTTCGGCGATTCCGATGCCCTGCGTCTCGGGGAGTCGGTGATCGCCATCGGCAATCCCTTCGGCCTGTCCGGAACGGTCACGCTGGGCATCATCAGCGCCAAAGGACGCGCCGGGGTTGGACTTCTGGATTACGAAAATTTCATCCAGACCGACGCCGCCATCAATCCCGGAAATTCGGGTGGGGCGCTGCTTAACCTCGACGGTGAATTGGTGGGAATCAACACCGCCATATTGACCCGCTCCGGAGGCTACCAGGGGGTGGGGTTCGCCATCCCGTCGAATATGGCGGAGATGGTCATGAGGGGATTGTTGGAGGACGGCCGTGTGGACCGAGGTTGGTTGGGGGTGGTCATCCAGTCGCTGACCCCCGCGCTGGCGGAGGCGCTGGGGCTCGACGAGGGCGTCGACGGAGTGGTGGTCAGTGATGTTCAGCGTGGCAGCCCGGCCGAAGAGGTCGGCATCGAGCGCGGTGATGTCATCACCTCTATTGCCGGTCGCTCCGTCAGTACCGCCCAGGAGTTGCGAAATGCCGTCGGTCTTCGCTCACCGGGTGACGAAGTGGAGATGAGGTATATCCGTGAGGGGGTGGAGCAACGGGTCAGCGTCACCCTGGGCTCGAATCAGGATATGCAGGCATTTCTCGAGGGCAGGACTCCGGGAGATCCTCGGGCTGATTCGGGAATCGAAGGACTCACCCTGCGCCCGCTGGACAGCGAGATGCGTCGGCGCATGAGCGTCCCCGACGCCGTCCCCGGCGGGGTGGTGGTCTCCGATATCGAGGCCGGCACCAAGGCCTCGCGCTACAATCTGCAAGAGGGCGATATCATCCTCGAGGTCAATCGCCGTCCCGTGCGAACCGTCGAGGAGTTCGCCGCCGCCTATGAGCCGGAGCGGCCCCGAAATCTCTTCTTATTGTACCGCGACGGGGCTACGATCTTTCTGACCCAGTAGGGCCGAGGAGTCGACCGTCGGCGTCTTTCATGCGCCAGGACAGAAGCAAAAAGACGTCGACGATCCACCACAGAAAGAGCCCGCCCAGGGTCAAGAGCATCAACAATCCGGACTTCCATCGCCCCAGATAGAAACGATGGAGCCCCAGGAAACCGCCCAGGCAGGCAAGGGTCAGGGTGAGCATCCGGTTTTTGGGGCTCATGGTTTCCGGCGGCGGGGTGGGCTCGGAAGGACTGGATATTCGAGTATTGCTCATCGAAGTGTGCTCGATCGGTATCGGCGGCCGGCCCCTCAATCGATACGAGCGCCGCTGAATTCGGCCTCCATCTCCACGGACTGGCCATCCTCGCCCTCGAGTTCGCCGAAGAACATGCCGCCGTCGATGACGTCGGCGCGGCCGTCGCTTTCGAAGTCGATGAGCTGGCCGAAGCCGCCGATGGAGAGGTCCACGTCATATTCCAGATTGTGGATATAGATCTCGCCAAGGGTGCCGATGGTGCCGAAGGCCATATTGCAGAAGCCCTGCATGGTGGATGCGTCGACGCTTACCCCCCAGATGGAGAATCCTCCGAGATTGTCGCATAAGAGGTATTCGAAGGCGCCACTAAGAGAGCTTGCCTCGCCGCCGGTGAGCCAGGGGATGAGGTGCTGGCGCAGGATGTGGGTGATGAGCTTTCCGTAGGGAATGACCATGTCGTGGGGATAGATCTCGAGGTGGTCGTAGTCCTCAATATGTCCGTCCCAGGAGCCCTCGATGAGTCCGAATTGGGTGGAGTCGCCCAGTCCGAGGCGAATCTCGCCACAGTCGGGAGGATCGTCGGCGTCGCAGCCTCGGGTCCAGTAGACGTAGACGGCGCGCCAGGTGTCGGTGCCGCGCACGTCGAGGCCGGAGGAGGTCTTTCCATCGATGGTGAGCACGCTCTCAACGGTCAACTCCTCGACGATCCTGCGCAGGTCGTTGGCCATGTCCTGAAAATCACTGAGGATGCCGATATTGTCGATCTGATCGTCGATGAAGCCGGCCAGTGCGCTCTCGGCCGAGCCTTCGGCCTGTGCGGCCAGGGCGGCGCCACACTGCCAGGAGATGGTGCCGTATTCGTCGCAGACCCAGTCCACGAGGAGGTCGGCGACGTAGGCTGCGATCATGTCCCCGGGGTTGGCGATCCACTCGAAGGTGTCGACGATGGCTGCTCCCACGGGACCGGAGGAGGCCAGGGCGTCGGAGAAATCCCAGGTGCTCAAGATCTCGTAGGTGCCGTTGGCTCGCAGATCGAGAAGATTGAGGTCGACGACGAGGTCCGTGGTCTGATCGGCGACGATCTCGATGTCGTCGATGCAGCCGTGAGTGGCGATCTGCCCTTGTGGCCCGTGGCCTGTGACGGTGACCGTATACTCGTGGGTGTTCTGGAGGCTGTGGAAGGTGACGTCGTCGTCGACGGTGGGCAATGTGGCCGTATCCAGGTAGGGCTCCGGCGGCAGGGCGTAGGGGCCGATGAAGGCGCATTCCATCTCGTAGGTACGCCAGTAGCGCACCTCGATGTCGGAGATCTCCATCAGGTTGGCGTCGTCGTAGGCTACGGCTACGTTGAGATCGCCGGCGGGGACGGTGGTGACTTCGATGGTGAAGTCTACGGCGTTTCCGGCGTCGGGATGGGTCGCTCGCACCTCGATGGTGCCGGGCTCTCCTCCGGCGGCGACGCGATTGGGAGCCTCTCCGTTGGGACCGGTAAAAATGGTCGGGGCGTCGAGCTGGATGGCGCTGTCGCCGGTGGTGGTCAAGAATTCGTATTCTACCGCTTCGTTCCCTGCCGGTTGGCCGCCGGCGTCGATCAGCGCCACTCCGATGGAGACGGTGGCGCCCAGGCTGACCTCGAACTCCGTGGCTGAAGTGGCTTCGAGCAGATAATCGCCGTCGAATTGGCCGCCGCCGCCGCCGGGGCCTCCGCCGGTGCCGTCGGAGGGAGAGCGGTTGTCGACTTCGGCCATATGAGTGTGCGGTTCTCCGCAGGCAAAGGCGAAGAGGGCGATCAAAATGGCGAATCCGACGTTTCGCGTCTGTCTGAACATGGTATCCACCGAGCACAATATGTAGACGTGCATCACAGTAGCTTCATTGCATTCGGGCGCGATCATAGCAGTATTGTGACGAGGATGCTATTGGCTCGTCGGCAAGCGAACCGTTTCGCAGCCCCGCAAAGATCACGACGGAGGACGAGAAATCATGGCACGACAACGTCGAGTGCGACTCGAGATTTACGGAAAGGTGCAGGGCGTCTTCTACCGGGCGTCCACCAGGGAGAAGGCGCGTTCATTGGGCCTCTCAGGGTGGGTGAGAAACCGACGTGACGGGTCGGTGGAGGCCGTCGTCGAAGGGGCGACGCAGGATGTGGACGCTCTGGTGGAGTGGACCCATAGTGGACCGCCCCACGCCAGGGTCGACCGCGTGGAGGTGACCCGGCAGGATTATGTTGGCGAGTTTTCCGGCTTTGAGGTGCGGCGCTGACTCAGACCTCGACGGTCGTGGCGGCGGTGCGGATCGCGTCGATGGCGGCCCCGTAGTCACTCTGGCCGAAGATGGCGCTCCCGGCGACGAGGACGTTCGCCCCGGCGGCGTAGATCTCGTCGGCATTGACGGGCTTGACGCCACCGTCGACCTGCACGTCCACGCGAGCGCCCAGGAGCTGCAGTTTCTGGTGGAGTTGTCGCAGCTTGCGCAGGGTGGATGGGATGAAGCTCTGGCCGCCGAAGCCGGGGTTTACGCCCATGATGAGGACCAGGTCCAGATCCTGTGCCAGGTAGTCGATCCAGTCCAGGGAAGTGCCAGGGTTGATCGCAAGTCCGGCTCGTCCTCCGGCCTCGCGGATCTCTTGAACCGTGCGATGGGGGTGATCGCTGGCCTCGGGGTGGAAGCTGACCAGGTCTGCGCCGGCTTCGACGAAGCGCGCAGCCATGACGTCGGGATTGGCGATCATGAGGTGGACGTCCAAAAAAGTCGTCGGCAAGGCGCTGCGAAGGCTTCGGACGACGGGAAGCCCGATGGTAATATTGGGCACGTAGTTTCCGTCCATGACGTCGACGTGAAGCCAGTCGGCCCCGGCATCGAGGACTGCCTGGCATTCCTCGGCCAGGTGGGCGAAATCACTGGAGAGTATGGAGGGAGCAATTTTGAGGTCGTTCATGGCTTTTGGCGTCGTAGTCGCGCGGCGTAAAAGGCGTCGGTGTCGTGATCGGCGGGACTGAGTCGCAGATCTCCGCGGGCGTCCGTATAGCGCGACCAATCGATTTCGTCACCCTCCGCGGGAGGTTCCCGGTGAAAATCGGGGTGCTCTTTGAGAAAGGTCTCGATCTGCCGCGGTCCCTCAGCGTTGGTGAAGGTACATACGCTGTAGACGAGGAGGCCGCCGGGGGCCACATGAGAAGAGGACTGGTCGAGGAGTTGTCGCTGGAGCCGGGCGCGATCTGCGATGTCTTTCGGGGTTCGGCGCCAACGGGTCTCCGGGTGGCGTCGGAGGACACCGAGGCCAGAGCAGGGTGCGTCGACGAGGACCAGCTCGAAGGGACCGGTGTCGGGAGTGAAGTTGCCCAGGTCGGTGACCTTCGTTTCGATACGTCCAGCGAGCGCTGTGTCGTCGGCGGTGGCTGACAGGCGCTCCAATTTGGACTGCAGCGGGTCGACGGCGGTGACCGAGGAATGGGGTCCGGCCAATTTGGCCAGATGCAGGGTCTTTCCGCCCAGTCCGGCGCAGGCGTCCAGGATTCGATCGGTCCCTTCCGGGCTGGCGAAGTGGCTGATGAGCTGGCTTCCCAGGTCTTGAACGACCAGAGTGCCCTCGTCGACGGCGGTTTTGATGGCCCCTGTCATATGGTCGGCGCGCAGGGCCCCGGGAACGGCGTCGACGACCACCAACCCTTCCGGCAATGAGCTCGGGGCATCGTCGAGGACTCGAAAATAAAGGGGAGGGCGCTCATTGAAGGCGCGGACGATGCGCCGGGCGTCATCGAAGCCCTGATCGTCGATGAGCATCTCGGCGAGCCAATCTGGCACCGAATGGCGAATCCCCAGAAATCGGGCCGGTTCTTTTTCGGCGTCCACTCGCTCCCAGGGATTCCAGCGCTTCTTTTTTCGCAACATGGAGCGCAGGACGCCGTTGGTAAATCCCGCCGCGCCCTTTCCACATCTCCTCTTTGCGAGTTCAACGGATTCGTCCACGGCGGCGTGGGCCGGGATGCGATCCAGAAAGAGGAGCTGATAGGCGGCGAGTCTCAGCGCCAGCAATACGGGCCGGTCCAGGCGCTCCAGTGGACGGTTGACGAAGCGGGACAGCACGGCGTCGATGGTGCGCTTTCTGGCCAGAGTGCCGTAGACGAGCTCTGTGGCCAGGTTGCGATCGCGAGGGTCGAGATCGGCGTTGTCCAGAGCATGGGACAGGGCGATGTGGCTAAAGGCGTCGTCGAAGAAGACCCGTTCGAGGACTTCGAGAGCAATCGATCGGGCAGTGGTCAAGGCAGATTCCTTTGGAGCTTGGAGCCGATAGCGTCCTCGCCATCGGCAGTTCGGTGTTATGCAGTCTCAATCCGAAATGACGGTCTGGAAGCGGTCCCCTTCGGAGATGTCCTGGCCGTTGAGGAAGTCCCGGGCGTCCATGGCCCGGCTCCCCGGAGCCTGAATCTCCAGACAGTCCAGGATACCATCGCCGGTGGCGATCCAGAGTTGACCGCTCGTGGTACTGGCGCGAAGGACGGTGCCCGGCGCCATCTCCTCTCCGACGTCGAGCTCGTCAGCTGCCACGGGTCTTGCGAGGTGGAATTTGAAGCGCTGCTCTTCTCCGTCTTCGCGTCGAAGTAAGCTGAAGGTGCCGGGCCAGGGATTGAAGCCTCGGATGCGGTTGGCGATTTCGGTGGCAGACCGGTTCCAGTCGATGGCGCCGTCTTTTCGAGACAGCATCGGGGCGTAGCTCGATTTTTCGTCGTCCTGCGCAACCGGGTTGAGGCTGTCCAGGTGGATGAGGCGCATGACGTCGACGATGAGTTCGGCGCCCATCTCGGCGAGTCGGTCGTGGAGCTCACCGGCCGTCTCCAGAGGGCCGATGAGGGTCTTCTTTTTCAGGAGCATATCGCCCGTATCCAGCCCCTCGTCCATCTGCATGATGGTGACGCCCGTCTCCTCTTCGCCGTTGGCGATGGCCCAGTTGATCGGGGCGGCGCCACGGTACCTGGGCAGCAGAGAGGCGTGGATATTGATGCAACCATAGGGCGGAAGATCGAGAAGGTTGAGCCGAAGGATCTGGCCGTAGGCGGCGACGACGATGACGTCGGGCTCCCAGGAGGCGATCTTTTCCAGCGATTCGGGGGCGTTGACGTTTTCGGGCTGATAGACGGGAAGTCCCGCTTTGGTGGCGGCGGCCTTGACGGCTGTGGGCTTGAGTTTTCGGCCTCGCCCGCGGGGACGGTCCGGAGGAGTCACCACTGCAACGACGAGGTCGCGGCTGTTGATCAGGGCTTTGAGAGCGGGGACTGCGAAGTCCGGGGTTCCCATATAGACGATGCGTAGGGGGCGCGGGTTCTTATCGGCCGTCACCGAGTCATTTGTCATTGCGAGTCCTCCTCGTCGCCTTCCTCGTCTTCAGCCTGCTTCATTTTGGCGAGGTGTTTTTTGTACTTCTTGACGGCGATCCGTCGCTTCAGACGGCTCATTCGGTCCAGAAATAAGATTCCGTCCAGGTGGTCGATCTCATGTTGGATGCACACCGACATCAGATCTTCGGCCTCCAATTCGTAGGGCTCACCGTCGCGATCGAGGGCGCGGACTTTGACCCGCGCGGCGCGATCGATCTTTTCGTAGACCCCGGGGATGGACAGACAGCCCTCCTCCCAGGAGAGATGTCCCTCGGCCTCGACGATCTCGGGGTTGATGAGGACGTGGAGGTCGTCCTCTTCCTCACCGGCGGTGGGATCGATGACGGTGATGCGAAGGGGCACTCCCACCTGCGGAGCGGCCAGGCCTACCCCCGGGGCGTCGTACATGGTCTCCACCATATCGTCGATCAACTCCCGGATGGCGTCGTCCACCTCTTCGACGGGCTCGCATTTTGTGGTCAGGATATCGTCGGGAAATAATACGATGTCTCGAATGGTCATATCGAACTCGCTTCGGCAGTCACAGAGCTATGGGGGGACGGTGTAGTCGTTGAAGCCAACGTTTATCAAGGGAGGATTATTTTGAGCGCGATTTCTGCAAGAAGAAGAGCCGCGTTGAATGACCAGCACCAGTGCTGCCAAGTTCGGTGATGACATGGTATTGCAGTGAAAAGAATCGAGAGCGCCATTTTTGAGAAGACTCGACAATGGAGAATGCCGTGCAGTGCAAAAGTCATCCCCAGATGCCCGCACAGCGCCGATGCTGAAGGGCGATCTCTTTGCCGTAGCCCCTCGACGATGCTAGGGCATCGCCTCGTTTCGACGGTTTCGAACTCGTCGCTCATTCCTCGCCGAAGACGGCTCAGGACTTCCGCCGAGCACATCTAGCACCGAG
>SLPW01000150.1 GCA_007131755.1 Myxococcales bacterium
CAGGGATTACTTCGGGCCCGGGCCGGGGACAGGGCCAGGGCCAGGGATCGAGCATTCCAAGTTGTGGGCAACGTTGAGGCCGGGGCCCGGGCCTGGGAACAACAACCGACGGAAACCGATCGCACCGTGGGGCCATCGTATCCTTGAACGATGTGGTAGCAACACAATAGTTTGAAGGGAGGAACCATTCGGCCCTTGCACAAGGCAAATACGTCATGAAGGAAGTGAATTTCAAAGTTGTGGTGGGAGTGCTCTGTTCGATACTGGTTTTGTCGTGGGGGCCGTCAGCATTTGCACAAGATAGTGGAGAGGAGGCCGACGAGGAGGTCAAGGAGCATTCGACGACAAGAGGCGATGAAGCGCAGCGAGATTCAGCGGAAAAAAGTGGTGTCACCAACTCCGATAAGAAGAGGGAGGAACATCTCAGAGATGGGTTCTGGATCTCCTTCGGGTTGGGAGGCTCATCGGTGGATCTGGAGGGGGTGAGCGATCGCGACGGAGGAGCGGCGGTGGGCTTGGAGTTGGGAGGAACGATCAGCCCGAGGTTTTTGCTGGGGTTCGGGCTGCACGCGGCGGCGCCGGAGTCTCCAGGCGGCGACGAGTTCGCTGTAGGTACGGCGACGTTGATGGCACGGTGGTATCCATCGTTGAATCAGGGGTTTTATTTGCTTGGGGGACTCGGCACCGGTCTCATTGAGATGGACGAGGAATATGAAGGCGGAGCAGTTGTGCTAGGCCTAGGATACGATATTCCCATCGGAGAGTCCTGGCAATTCACCCCGTCGCTAATCTCCGGGGGCGTGGGGACAGACGATCTGGAGGCCAGTTTCATCAATCTGACGCTGGGGCTGACATATCATTGAGGGGGGCGTCGGTTGGACGTGCCGGTTGGATGTGCCGGGTTTCCAAGGGCTGGGGCATTGATGTGTCTACATTCGTTGTCGAGAGCAGTAAGCGTGGGGACGAAATCGGCAATCGAAGCTCCAGTGAGGTCACTTATGACGTATCGGATCACCCGCGAAGGCATCTACGAATTGTATCGCATGGCAGATAAGGGGCGCGTCCTGGTGCTCGATGACGAGCACTTCTCGCTCGAGAGGGGATATTTCACCATCTCCGAGGGATCGCAGGGGGAGTTGGTGGGGCGTCGGACCAGCGATCTATCGCAGGCGAACCTGGTGCGCCGGGGGAGCTATCGGATCGTGGAGTTCGAGGAGGAATCGGAATTTCAGGACATTCCCTACCTATTTCTGGAGCATCGCAACAGGTATGACGAAATCTATCTATCCGAAGGGTTGCCGAAGCAGGTCGGGGAGCGCCGGCGATATATCTATACGGATCATACCATTGCGGCCGGCGAGCTCGACGCCTATCTGGAGTCGTCGCCTCCGGGGATGGACGAGGAAGAGGAGTTCGCCGAGCCCCCGGTGGAGGATTATTTCGATCTGACGGCAGGGGATCTGGCAGAGAAGATTCGACAGATGCGGCCTGCCGAACTGAGGCGGCTCGAGGAGTTCGAGAAGCGGCATAAGAATCGCAATACGGTGTTGAATACGATCCGAAATGAGCTTCATTGATCGGGATGGCGCGGTTCATAAATCGAATGTCGTCGTCACGGGTGTTCATGGTCGTAGTTATCGCTTTGAGAGGACGATCACTGGCCGGGTTTTACGGTGAAGCTGGGACCGATTTCATCGGATCCGGCCAAGGGGACGATGGTATAGGGAAGGTGGGGTCGATCAAGGCTGTTGCGGGAGACGAAGAAGGCCGTTTCTTCGGGCTCCAGAGGTTCCTGTAGGAGAAGACTTTTCGTACCGACTCCTCTGCGTCCACCGTCGACCTCGAATCCCACGGAGACCCTGGTGAAGTGGCCATCGGCGATGACTTCGTCGCTGCGGTTCGTCACACAGCCCACAATATGAGGCTCAGCGTCGCCGGGAAGTCCGGAGGGTGCCATGGCAGCGTGGCTGATCCAGATCTGCCCGTCGCCATCGTCGGGATCGATGTCGTCGCATTCGTCTTCGATGGGATGGCGATTGCGTTCGGCAACAATGCGGTCGATCTCGAGAGGGGGCTCGAGGTCGTAGGAAGTCTCACGAGAGTCGCCTGAGGCGGCGACGCTGACCAGTTCGTACCCTTCGATTTCGTGTTCTTCGTAGGTATCGATGCCACGGAGGGAGACAGTGCTGACGAAGGCGGTGGCCTCGCCAGGTTTTACAGGGAAGAAGCGAAGTCCTCGAGTAGTGGTGGAGATGCCGCCGCCCTCGCGGCTTTGGAAGTGAATGGCGGCGTGCTCCAACGTCTCGTCGCTGCGATTGTAGAGACATCCCGCCACTCTTGCGCCTTCGAAATCGAAGGTTCCGCGATAGATCTGCAACTGACCGAGGGCGATGAGCGAGGATTCGGCGTGTGGTTCGGAGTCCTCGCAGTCGGCCAGATGCGCCAATTCCTCAGCCAGGACAACTTCCGGTTCGTCGTCGCCGTCGGGCTGCGGCGAGGGCTCTTGTGCAGATTCGCGCTCTTCCGCTTCCGTCCCTTCTTCGGAGGAGCTCGATTCGTCACATCCGAGGATGGGAGCGACGAAGATCACGAGTAGAAAAACGGCGAACCTGTGCATAGAAGCTTTTCCCGGAATGTAGATTGAAGATGAAGCGAGTACTTCTCGCGAAGTGTGATCGTGGTAGCAGGAACGCTGGAATATGTCGAGAAGGCGGTCGAAGTAGAACGGCGCCGGCAGGCGCTTATTTTTGGAGCCACCGAAGGTGTTCCCCGGAATTGGGAAATGACGTGAAGTACAGAGTCGACGACAACGAACAGATCGCCGACATATTCGACGAGGTGGCGGATCTGTTGGAGTTCCAGCGGGAAAACCCCTTTCGGGTGCGCAGTTATCGCCGGGCGGCGGCGCAGCTCCGCGATCTGAGCGAGCCGGTAGCCGAGCTGTATCAACGGCTCGGCGGCGAAGGATTGCAGGCCATCGAGGGCATTGGCGAGGGCCTTTCGGGATCGATTGTCGAGATCATCGAGACGGGACGGCTGGGGCTTTTGACCAGGCTTCGGGCGGAGACCTCGCCAGTGGAGGTCTTCGCCAGTCTTCCTGGAATCGGAGAGATATTGGCGCAGCGCATCGTGGAGGAGCTGGAGGTAGAGACGCTCGAGGAGTTGGAGCAGGCGGTGTACGACGGGCGTCTGGAGTCGGTGTCGGGAATCGGAGCTTCTCGTGCGACCGGGATCGGACACGCCCTGGCGGGGATGCTCAATCGAGGAGCGCGGCGCCGGGCACGCAAGAGAGTAGAATCTCCGCCGCCGGAAGAAGAGCCATCGGTGGCGGTGTTATTGAGCATCGATTCCGAATACCGGCGCCGTGCTCGAGCCGGACGGTTGCGCACCATCGCTCCGCGAAGGTTCAATCCAGATGGCGAAAGGTGGCTCCCCATCATGGAGGTCGATTTCCAGGGACGCAATTATACCGTGCTGTACAGCAATACCCGTCTTGCCCACGAGTTGGGACGCAATCACGATTGGGTCATCATCTACGTCGACGACGGCTCGCAATATACGGTGGTGACGGCCACTTCGGGAGAATTGCGCGACAAGCGGGTGGTGCGGGGCCGGGAGGCGGAGTGTCGTCGGTATTACGAGCGGCGCAGGTTGCGGGGGGCTTCGCCGTCGATGTGGTGAGGTCGAATCAACAAAGAGAAGGTGTTTGGTTACCCGGCGGCCTTCTATTTGGGGCGCCTGTACAGCGGCGCAGGAAAGCCATTTGAGGGTTGCCATAAAGGTGGTGTCGGGTTCGCCGATGCCCCAACGACTTTGACCGCCGCACACCCGACACCGTCGTCGAAGGCAACCCCCAAATGGTAGTTCGCGCCGTCGTTTGGGCGCCTCAAATAGATGGACGCCATCGGCCCACAAACTTCATCGCAGGCTATGGGTGGATCTCACCGAGGAATAGCTGGATGAGGCTGTGCTGACCTTCCTGAAAATGGCTGTGGGCGATGGCGAGGCGTCCGTCGTCGCCGATGGCGAACTTGTCCATCAACAGCCCCTGAAGGCCGCCGCTGATGCCGAGAGCCGAATCGGTCGAGCCGGGCACGGTGAAGGGAGATTCGAAGGAGTCGCCGCCGTCGGTAGAGCGGGTCAGCTTCAATCCCACCGGTCGGTGGCGATAGTCGGGAAAATGCTCCCACAACACCCAGGGGTTTGCGTCGGCGTCGAGTTCCAGGGACGGAAAATTTGCGCCATAAGACGATTGTCCCTCGATGTCCGAGAGCTCGCGAAGGTCTTCGAAGCTCTCTGCCCGGTCGGTGGATCGGGTGTAATAGACGCGGTAGCGCTGCGGCTGTGCCTGGTCGCTGTCTGCCATGGCGAGATGAAGGGTGTGGTCGTCGTCGACGGCGATGGAGGGGGAGTCGGAGTGAGCGCTGGTATCGACGGCGCGACGGGGCTCGTCGAAAGACTGCCCCCCGTCGGTGGAGCGGGCGATATAGATGTCGGCGTCGCGACGTTCACCGAAGGTCATGGCGAGGTAGACCGTTTCGTCGGGGCCCGTCGCCAGGGAGGGAGCGCGGGTGGGATCGGATTCGTCGCCGGCGACGTGGATCGGTTCGTCGAAGGATTGGCCGCCGTCGGTGGAGCGGCTAACGCGAAGGGGGCCTTCGTATTCCGTCCAGGCGGTGTAGATATCCCCGTCGGCACCGATGGCGAGGTCCAGGCTTCCGTTGTGCCAGCGCTCTGGTGATGTGCGTCCCTTTCCGGCGCCTGCGGTGGTGTTGGAGAGGTTGATGGGACTGTCGAAAGTATTCCCGCCGTCCGTGGAGCGTGCAAAGAGGATCTCACCGCCATGGGACCCGCCCGTAAAGGCGATCTCTTGCCACAATACGTAGACCGTTTCGCCGTCGTCGGCGAATTCGACCCGTGGAAGCCAGGAGAAGACGTTGGGTGAACGAGATACGTTGGTGGGGTCGTCGAAGAGAGGCTGGTCGTCGTCGAAGACCTGAAGAAAGACGTCCTGGCGTTCGTTGTCGACCCAGACCACGGCGGTGCGATCCGTGGCGAGGGCGACGTCGGGATCGTCGACGTAGTGAAAGTCGGATTCGTTCATGCGCCAGGGCCCGCGATAGGCGTTGCCGCTGGCCACCTCCAGGGAGTCCAGCCAGCGAAATTCACCCCGTTCTGGAGACGAGTTTTCATCGTCCCGCGGCTGTGGCGAGGAACTGCCGAAGAGATTGCAGGCCGCCAGTGCGAAGGCTGCCGTGATGGCGAGCGAGGCGAACTTCAAACGACTATCCATGGCGCGCCTTCTCCGGGGGGGTGAGAAGCGAATCGTCATGGACGACGATAGGCACGAAAGGGGGACGATTCCAGCAATGTCGCCCGATAGGGCGTACCGGGCGACCGGGCTTGTTCACACCACGTCGAAGTCGTGGAAGGGCTCTCCCTTCATCTCGGAGAGGATGTCCACTGCTGCAGCGGCGCCGTCGCCGGCGGAGATGACGGCCTGGATCTTGTCCTTTCTCGACGCCCAGCCGATGGCGTAGCAGCCGTCTACGTTGGTGCGTCCGTTGCGGTCCACGGCGGCGACGCCGTTTTCTCGGGTAATGCCCAGATCTTTTTGATGGGATTTGTTGGTCGTAGCCAAGATCAGATACGTCGCCTCGAAGGTGTCGCCGTCGTCGGTGCGGAGGCGAAAGCCGTTGTCCGTGGCCTCGACGCCGTCGATGCGCGTGTTGTGGAGAGTGGCGCCGAAGTCTTGAACCTGTTTGCGGGAGATCTCCTGAAATTCGGTGCCCGTCATCTTCGGGATCCCCAGGTAATTGAGCAGCATCGCCTTGTGCATGGGTGTGTCATCGGTGCCGAAGACGTCGACGTCGGCGTCGTTTTTGGCGAGCAGCAGGGCGGCGCTGAGACCGGCGGGGCCGTCTCCTACGATGAGTACGTCAGTCATGGGGAACTCCTCGAGTTTCAATTCATCAGTCAATTCGCGAATACCGACCCGTGAAGATAGGGGCGCAAAGTTTTCGTTTCAATGGGTGATTTCCCCCGGGGTGTGATCGGTTTCCGTCGGTTGTTGTTCCCAGGCCCGGGCCCCGGCCCTCGCCCAGGCCCGTCCTTTGTTGTTGTTTTTTCCGGGTTTTCCTCCTCCCTCCAGAGGGAAATGGTTGCCCAAACGTGATTTGCCGACGCGAAGCAAAACCGGGCCAGGGCCAGGGACCGGGCCGGGGCCAGGGGGGGCGACCACATTGAGTAATACAACCGATCACCGCCGATCACACTCTTTCCCCCGGGTGCGATCGGTTCCAGTCAGTGAAAAAGGACAGTCAATCGGTGCTGGAGAATCGTCAGGAGTCCTGTGGGCCGTCGACGGGGAGGCGGACGGTGAAGGTAGAGCCCTTCCCGAGGGTGCTGTCGACGTCGACGGTGCCGCCGTGGCTTTCTACGTATTCACGTACGATCCACAAGCCCAGGCCCAGGCCCTTGTGCTGGTTTCGGTCTACGGCGCGTTGGAAACGGTCGAAGACGTCGCTGATTGCGTCCGGGGGGATGCCCTCGCCATTGTCGGTGACGGAGAGGATGGCCTGGTCCCCGACGCGTTGGGCGGCGATGGTGATGGGATTTCCCTGCCCGTATTTGATGGCGTTGGTCAACAAATTGGTGACGACCTGGTCGAGGCGATCCTCGTCCCAGTTCCCAGCCAGGGAGTCCTCGCCGGCAATGGTGAGGGTGCTGCCGGACTTCTCGAGGTCGTATTGGAAGCGTCGGGTGACCTGGTGGACGGTGTGTACCAGGTCGCAGGATCGACAGTCCGGGGTGAGACCGCCGTCGATGATTCGCGAGACGTTGAGGAGTTGATCGATGAGTCTGTCCAGGTAGTCCACCTGGTGGTCGATGGAGTCGAGCTTGGCGATGATCTTGTCGGGGCTGAGTTCTTCGGGCTTGTTCTGGGCGGTACGGCGCAGCATCTGGGCGTGGATCTTGAGGGTGCTCAGCGGGGTGCGAAGATCGTGAGAGGCGATGGAGATGAAGGTGTCGCGGGCTTGGACGGCGGCGTCGAGGCGCTGATTGGTCCGGCGCAAGTCGCGGTACAGGCACGCCGTCTCCAATTTCATGGCCGCGTGGGAGGCGATCCACTCCGTCAGGGCGAGGTCGGTCTCGTCGTAGGACAGGGCCGTGGTGTGGCGGCCAACCAGCAGAGCGCCCAGGCATTTTCCGTCGGTGGTGATCATGGGTACCACCATCAGGCTGTGGATGGCGATATCGACGGCCTGAGAGGCTTGCTCTCCTCCTTCGTAGGGTTTGAGCAACGAAGGCCGCCATCGGGGTCGGAAGTAGGTCTGGCCTCGGAGGACAACGCGGTTGACGAGGCCGGCTCCCACCCCGGATTCACCGTCGTCGGGGGTGAAGATACGGTGGATGGACTCCATGGCTTTCGGATGGGGATGGTAGGCGGCGGCAGCGGAGAGATTCTGTCCGTCATCGTCGATCAGATATACCACGCACAGATCGTAGATGACGTCGGCTACGGCACGGGCCAATTTTTCGAGGACCTGCTCGTAGTCGGCCTCCGTATCGGCCATGGCGCGATAAAATCGCACCTGGGCGTCCGCCTCGGTGCGTTCGCTCAACTCCTCGGAGTGGTCGTCGAGCCCCGGGACCGTGGGACCGGGTGGTGTATTGATGTGATCGGATTGGCTCATGGCAATTGTTAAAAAGGCCTCCTAATAGGTGATTCGAGCTTAACAGAGGTGACAAAGTGGCGATAGGGGTAGAAGCTGCGGTGACGGTGAGGGTTGAAGCGTTGGGGAAGTCGGCCTAATAATGGGCAGCGAATGCTGCAGGTGGAATCAATGAAGTCGTCACCGCGTTTGCGATGGCTGCAATGAACTCGAGGATCGGAGGTAGGTGGTGAGTTCGCAAGATACGAAGTCGGCGGAATTTCTCGGGACGTCCACGTCCACCGCGCCCTCGGGCAATGGCAGAGCGAAGTCGGTGACAATTGAGATACGCGGTCGATCGATGCAGGTGCGAAGCGATCGCGATCCGGCCTTTGTCCAGAGCCTGGCGCATCATATCGACGATACGGTCGAACAGCTTCGCCGGGGAGCGCCGTCGGCGCCTCATGACAAGCTGTTGATGATGGCGAGCATGACGGTGGCCGAGGAGCTTTTCGAAGCCCGACGCGAGTTGCGTCAGGTCCAGCACAAGCTTCGGGAGAAGACGGAGTCCATGTTCGAGCTCATCGATCAGATCGAAGAAGAGATGTGATCGACGAAGTGCGCGTCAAAAAGGAGAAGATACGTCGCCGTCTTCGTGCGCGTCGCGATCAGGTAGAACAGGGGGAAGCCGAGGCGGCGTCGGTGGCGATCTGTGATCATCTGAGCCGTCGATGGTCCGCACCCAGGGTGAGTCATCTGGCGGGATACGCCGCGCTGGGCCGGGAGATCGACGTCAGGCTCTATCTCGAAAGGTCGCTCAAAGCGGGGGTCTCTATCTATCTGCCTCGGGTCACCGGTCCAGGGCAGATGGAGTTCTGTGAGGTTCGCGACTTCGATGAATTGGAGCCCGGGGCGTTCGGAATCGATGAACCCCGCGGTCCGTCCGTCGATTCGGAGATGATCGAGATCTTCCTGGTGCCGGGATTGGCCTTTGACACCAAGGGGGGGCGCCTGGGATTCGGCAAGGGGTTCTACGATCGAGCCTTGCCGCCCACCGGGGAGGCGAAGCTCGTGGGAGTATGCTACCAGTGGCAGTTGGTGGAGGAGGTTCCCGTAGAGACCCACGACCGATCGATGGACGCCGTGGTGACCGAAGACGGCTGGGTTCGATGGGAGGCCGACGCTACGTCACAGCAGGAGTAGTTGGATGGAGACGCTGGTCTATATGATCATCGGGGGATGTGTCGGCGGTGTGCTGGGTTGGTTGCTGGCCCGTGATCAGATCCGCCAGCGACTCGACGAGCTGCGTGAAACGACGGAAGAACGAGCCGAAAAGCGGGCTCGGGAGCGGGCCAAAGAGGAAGCCGATGCGCTCGTCAAGAATGCCGAGATCGAGGCGCGTTCGCTGGTAGCGGAGGCGCGGCGCGAGGCCGACGACGAATTCAAGCAGCGGCGCCAGGGCCTGGATAATGTGGAGCAGCGTCTGGGACGAAGGGAGTCCAACCTCGACGATCGCGCACAGCGCCTGGACGAGCGGGAGTCGAAGATTCAGGAGCGAGAGGAAACCCTCGACGGCAGGCACAAGGAGTTGGAAGAGCGCGATGCCTCGCTACGGGAAAAGCGCCGCAAGGTGGAGCGGACGCTGGAGGAGATCACCGACTATAGTGCCGAAGAAGCTCGACAGAAGTTGGAAGAGCAGTTGATGACGCGAGCAGAGCGCCAGGCGCAGGCGCGAATCCGAGAGATCGAGCGCAAGGCCGAGCAAGAGGCTCAGGCCAGGGCCAGAAAGATCATCGGTGTCGCCTGTCAGCGCTTCGCCGGCGATTTCGTTGCCGACAAATGCGTCAACGTCGTCGACCTTCCCTCGGACGATATGAAGGGGCGCATCATCGGGCGAGAAGGGCGCAATATACGGGCCCTGGAGAAGGTGACCGGTGCTGACGTCATCGTCGACGATACGCCGGAGGTAGTGGTGATCAGTTGTTTCGATCCGGTGCGTCGCGAGGTGGCGCGGCGGTCATTGGAGAAATTGGTGGCCGACGGGCGCATCCATCCCACGCGCATCGAGGAGGTGGTGGAGAAGTCCAGAAAGGAGGTCGATCAATACGTACGAGAGGCGGGACGAGAGGCGACGTTGGAGCTCGGGATTCACGGCCTACACGATGAGCTGGAGGAGCTGGTGGGGAGGCTGAAATTTCGCACCAGCTACGGTCAGAATATGTGGGCCCACTCCATCGAGGTCGGTTATTTATGCGGTCTGATGGCCGCCGAGTTGGACGACGACGTGATGGCGGCCAGAAGGGCGGGGCTGCTCCATGATATCGGAAAGGCGCTGAGCCACGAGCGACGAGAGAGTCACGCTCTGGTGGGGGCGGAATACGCAGATCGATTCGGCGAAAGCGAGCTTGTGCGAAATGCCATCGCTGCTCACCACAACGAGGAGCCGCAGGAGTCGGTGATCGCCCATCTTGTGATCGCCGCCGACGCTCTGTCAGGAGCCCGCCCGGGAGCACGGCGTGAGGTCCTTGGAGCGTACGTAAAGAGGCTAAAGGATCTGGAGAAGATCTCCTCGCAGTTCGACGGGGTCAAGAAGTCCTATGCCATCCAGGCCGGCCGTGAAATCCGGGTGATGGTGGCGCACGACGCGGTGGATGATGAGGGGGCGCGCAAGTTGAGCCAGGAGATTGCCCGTCGCATCGAGGACGAGTTGGTCTATCCCGGCCAGGTCATGGTGACGGTGATCCGGGAGATGCGGGCTACGGAATATGCCAGGTGATGGGTTTGTCCGAGGGGGGTGGGCGTGATAGGGAGCGGCCCCCTCCCCGCTAACGGGGAGGGGCGAAGGTGAGTAGCCCTGCGGCGCCCCCTCCGGCCGCGTACGCGGCCACCTCCCCGCTAAAGGGGAGGGGATTCGTGGCTTCGATGTGGTTTTTGTGGTTTGCGACGAGGAAGAGTGATGACGGAAGAATTCAACAGTCCCGTGCTCAGTGAGCTTCAGTGGCGCGGGTTTATCCAGGACGTGACCTCCGAGGCCCTCGATGAGGCGCTGGCCGATGGGAAGTTGACGCTGTATTGCGGCTTCGATCCCACGGCGAAGTCGCTGCATGTGGGGAATTTGATGGGGATTATGGCGCTGGTGCATTTTCAGCGCCACGGTCACGAAGCGCTGGCGTTGGTGGGTGGAGCCACAGGTCAGATCGGCGATCCCTCGGGAAAGGACGAGGAGCGAGAGCTGCTGGATACAGAGACCTTGCAGGCCAATATCGACGCCATCGAGGCTCAGCTCCAGGAGGTGAGCGAGCGGGCGGCGCGAAAGGAAGGCGGCGGGGGAATCGACGTGGTCAACAACGCCGATTGGCTCGAGGGGTTCAGTTTCCTGCACTTTCTCCGCGACGTGGGCAAGTGTTTTAGCGTCAATGCCATGATGGCCAAGGAGTCGGTGCGGGCACGGCTCGAAGAGCGCGAGCAGGGGATCAGCTACACCGAGTTCAGTTATATGCTGATCCAGGCATACGACTTCTGGCATCTGTACACCGATCGCGACTGCCGCCTTCAGATCGGCGGCAGCGACCAGTGGGGCAATATCACGGCGGGAACCCATCTCATCGGGCGAAAGACGGATCCCGAGGCGCCGAAGGCATTCGGGCTGACCTTTCCGTTGATCACTTCGGCGGAGGGAAAGAAGCTCGGAAAGAGCGTCGACGGCGCAGTCTTTCTCGATGGGGAGCTGACGAGCCCCTACGACTTCTATCAATATTGGGTCAACGCCGACGACCGCGACTGCGGAAAGCTATTGCGTCTGTTTACCCTGTTGCCTCGTGAGGAGATCGAGGAATTGGAGGGCACCATCGAAAGGGGCGAAAATCGCGGTGAGGTGCAGCGAAAGTTGGCCTACGAGGTCACTTCACTGATTCACGGCGGGGAGGAGGCCGACAAGGTGGTAAAGGCCAGTCGGATGCTCTTCGGCGAGAAGATCGAGGGACTGACGGATCGCGATCTAGAGGCGATTTTTGCCGACGTGCCGTCGACGGAATTTGGCTTTGCGCGACTCGAAAGTGGAGAATTCGGCGTCGTCGACGCCCTTGCGGAGACGGGGCTTCAGAAGTCGAAGGGCGCGGCCCGGCGGCTCCTCAAGCAGGGCGGAGCGTATGTGAATAACGAGCGGGTCACGGACAAAGATCGGGTATTGGGTAGGGAGGATCTTGCAAGTGAGTCAATGATGGTGATTCGGTCGGGAAAAAAGAAGTACCACGTGCTTCGCTTCGTCGAGGAATAATCATCGAGGGTCGTCAGACGGTCAGGGAGATCCGGTGGGTCGCCGCCGCCGCAGTGGGTGTGGCGGCGGTGACGGCCGGATTTTCTGCTCTGGCGGTACCGCGGGAGCAGATCTGGGGCTTTTTGGCGGTCTTCGCGTTGTCGGCGGTGGTGCTGGGCGCGGCGCTGTGGTGGGCGCGCGAGGCGCTGTGGTCGCTTCCCTGGAAGCGAGCGTTGGTGCTGGTGTTGGTGGTGGCGGCGCTGCTTCGAGTGTCGGCGCTGGTGGCGCCGATTTCGCTATCCGACGATATCTGGCGTTATCTGTGGGATGGGGAGATCGTGGCCGCAGGGCAGACGCCCTATGCCGAATCGGCGGCGGAGCGCATGGAGCGTGGTGAGGGCGACGCGGCGCTCTATGAGAAGATCAATCGGCCCCGGTACCAGACCATCTATCCACCGGTGGCGCAGGTCGTATTCGGAGCGGCCGTGTATATGGAGCAGCTCTTCGGGGGAACGGCGACGAGCTGGCTGCGGATTCTCTTCGTGCTCTTTGACCTGATGGGGATAGCGGTGTTGGGGCTGGTGCTGGTGAAGCTGGGGCGAAGCCCCATGTGGGCAGCTCTCTATGGGTGGCATCCCCTGGCCTATTGGGAGGTCGCCGCCGGCGTCCACACGGAAGCGCTGGGCCTGGTGTGGCTCGCCGCCCTCGTGGGGCTGGCGTTGTCGAATCGGGCTGCGGCCTGCGGGGTGGCGATAGGTCTTGCGGGCCTTGCGAAGTGGACGTTTCTGGTGGTCAGCCCCGTGGTGGCACTGTATCTGTTGCGAGCGCGCGGGTGGTGGGCGGCGATCTCGACCACCGTGGCGGCCCTCGTGGTATTTGTGGGGGGCTATCTGTTGTTCTGGTCGGATGACCTGGTGACCAACAAGTTGGATAGCCTCCGGCTATACTCGGAGCATTTTTCCTTCAACGCTCCGGTATACTACGTCCTTCGGTGGTCGCTGGGCTACGAGGAGGGGGTGACGGAGCCCGTGCATCATATCACGGGGCCGGTGTTGACGCTCTGTACCATCGCTGTGGTGGCCGCCGTGGCGATGTGGCAGGACGGTTCGGTGCGGCGGTTTCTGGCGGGGATGGCGCTCGCCGCGGCGGGGTATCTCTTATTTTCGGCGGTGTTCCATCCCTGGTACGCGCTGCCCTTTCTTGCGCTGGGAGTGCTGGCAAAGTGGACGACGCCGGCCGTGGTGTGTTCCGTGGTGGTATTGTCCTATCTATTTTACGCCCCCTGGATGAGCAGGGGGGCGGAGGTGGCGCTCATGGCGGTGCAGGTAGCGGTGATCGGAGGCTGGGCGTTGTGGGAGTTCGGGCCGCCCTGGCTGGAGCGGGCGCTGCGACGAAGAGCGATGTGGAAGGCGGACGTCGTCGACGATGCGCTCGACGGTGGGGAGGCGGTGCTCGATCTCGGGGCTGGCGAGGGCTTCGTGGGTGAGGAGCTGGCCCGAAGGGGTTATGAGGTGGAGCTAGTGGACGTGGTGGACCGAAACGGTACGGATCTGCCGTTTTCGGTCTACGACGGTGGGACGCTGCCCTTCGACAACGACGCCTTCGACGCCGTGGTGATTTCCTACGTTCTGCACCACGCCGAAGATCCGGACCGGGTTCTGGCCGAAGCGCTTCGCGTGGGGCGGCGGCTGGTGATCCTGGAGACGGTTTACGAAAAAGAATGGGATCGCCGGTTGGTGACCGTCCTCGATCTGACGGCCAACGCGCTTCGGGGAATGGCGCCAGAGCCTCTGAAATTCGACACCGTCGAGGGGTGGACTGAGAGAGTCGAGGAGTTGGGGGCAGAGGTGCGAAGTTGGCGATGGCTGGGGCGTGGGGTGCACCGCCATGTGGTGATGATAGCCCGGCACTCAGAACAGCACTGAGTTCCGGGTGGCTCGACCTGGAGCTCGGAATCGACCTCGAGCTCGGAATCGACCTCGACCTCGGAATCGGCCTCGACCTCGGAATCGACCTCGACCTCGGAATCGACCTCGACCTCGGAATCGAGCTCGAGCTCGAGTTCGGAATCGACCTCGGAATCGACCTCGGAATCGACCTCGGAATCGAGCTCGAGACCGACAACGAGAACGAGAACGAGAACGAGAACGAGCCCGAGACCGACAACGAGAACGAGAACGAGAACGAGAACGAGAACGAGAACGAGAACGAGACCGAGACCGAGAACGAGCCCGAGAACGAGCCCGAGAACGAGAACGAGAACGAGAACGAGACCGAGAACGAGACCGAGAACGAGACCGAGAACGAGAACGAGAACGAGAACGAGAACGAGAACGAGAACGAGAACGAGAACGAGAACGGCCCTTTTGTAGTTGTCGAGGGGTGACGGATGCCTCGAGAATGGTGAGAATGGACTCCTGCGTCTTCAGGTCAATGCCACTTCGCCCCGAGAGAGGCCGATGAATAGCTCCGAAGAAGTGAGAAAGCCGAATATTATCCTCAAGGCGTTGAGCGCTTTGTGTGGTGCCGTCGTGGGGACTTTGATGGTGCGCTTTTTGTTGCTCGACGAGGGGCAGGTGGAGCAGTGGAAGGCGGCCTGGCAGGGGGTATTCTCCGCAGAGTCGGTTCAGTTGGGGGTTGTGCTGGGTAGTCAGATGTTCTGGATCTGCGCCATGGGAGCCGTGATCGGTGCCGGGGTGGCAGCGTACGCCTACGGTCTCTTCGCCGGTCACGCGGCGCCGCGATCGCCCTCAGAGGTTCGGGCTGCCCGGGAGCGGGCACGGCTGATCCTGGGGTTATTGGCGACGACTGCCGTCTTCGCCCTGGGTTCTGTGATGGCCTTTGTCTTCTTTAGCACCATGATGGCCATCGGCGTGGCCGTGGGGTTGTTGATCCTGTTGGTTGTGCTGGGGTTGTTATTTGCGTAGGCGGGCGACGGTGTTTTGAGGCATTGACGGGTGAATAACAAAGATTGACATTGGTTGGTGGGGTTCATAGCTTCTATTAGGTCGTATACAGGTTCCTTCCGACTAGGATTTCACCTATGAACGTTTCGTTGACACCGGAATTGGAGCGATTCATCACGGAGCAAGTGGAGTCCGGTCGTTATCGCTCGAAGAGCGAAGCCGTGCGGGCCGGGGTACGGCTTCTCGAGGCACAGGTGCGAGAGAGGGAAACCAGAATCGAAGTGCTGCGTCGTGCCATTGACCAGGGCGTCGTAGAACTCGATCATGGAGAGGGGCTGGAAGGCGAGAAGGTCTTCGAGGAACTCCTCGCCAGTATCGGTATTTCGGGACAGGAACCGTGAGGGAATTGGTTTTCTCTCCGAGTGCCAGAGAGGATCTGCGACAAATTGTCGAATACGTGGGCGACGCTGCCGGTGTGGACGTGGCAGCAGAGGTGATCCGGCGCATCCGTGAAAAATGTCGTCTCATCGCCGAGACACCGGGGACGATTGGAACAGGACGAGACGAACTTCGATCCGGTGTGCGTAGTTTTGCGGCGAAGCCCTACGTATTGTTCTTCCGATACACAGACTCCACAGTGGAGATCATTCGCGTTCTTCACGGCAGGCAAGACGTGGAGAGTGCTTTCTAATCGTTTGTCTTAAGGCCTCGGAAAAATGCGCCTCGGCGACTGCCGATAGAGAGGATGCTATCGACTCCAGCGTGCGCTCCGTTGGGATGATGGGAGGGGGGGGGATCCACCTTGATCGGTTGTAGGACTCAACGTGGTCGAGGTTACACCCGGGCCCGAGCTTGGGCCGGGGCCTCAACGTTGCCCAGATCTTCGCAGGGCCATCAAGTAGCCCTGGTGCCGCTGGCGTAACTTGCGAAAACCTTTCCACAACGTCTTCCAGCCGGGAGGTCCACTCCCC
>SLPW01000104.1 GCA_007131755.1 Myxococcales bacterium
GCAGGCATCTGGCCGTGGCCCGAAGCCGGGGATATAGCCCGGCCGTGCGGGCCCGGCTGGAGAAGATGGTGGAGCGGGGCCACTCCATTTTGTATCGACGAAGCAAGAAGAAGCCGGCCCGAAAGATCTGGAATTACGTCGCCGGCGGATTCGCCCGGGATGTGCGTCGAGACTGGCGATATCTGGCGGCGTCCACCCTGGTCTTCGTCCTTCCCTTCGTGGTGATGATGGCCTGGATCGTCAACGACCCGGACGTGGCCGTCGACGTATTGGGTCCCAATACACTGGCGGACTTCGACTGGATGTACGGCTCGGACGACCACGATCGCGGCGCCGAAGACGATATCCTGATGTTCGCTTTCTATATCTACAACAACGTGGGGATCGCCCTTCGCACCTTCGGATCGGGGATCTTCTTCGGCATCGGTTCTCTACTCATCCTGATCTTCAACGGCACCATTCTGGGCGCCGTGTCGGGATATGTGGTCACCGCCGGCCACGGCGACAATTTCTGGCCCTTCGTCATCGGCCACGGCTCCTTTGAGCTGACGGCCATCGTCCTGGCAGGAATGGCGGGGCTCAAAGTGGGGGCGGCGCCCTTTTGGCCGGGTCGCCGAGGGAGGATCGACGCCATTCGCCAGGCCGCCAAAGACAGCGTGGGGATCATCTGCGGATTTGTGGTGATGTTGGTGATCGCCGCCTTCATCGAGGCCTTCTGGTCGCCTCGAGATATCGATCCCCAGATTCACTACGTGGTGGGCACGGGGTTGTGGATCTTGGTCATCGGCTATTTGGCTTTCGCCGGGAGGGGCCGTGGATCTGGATAAGGTGGCCGCCGAGTTGCGCCGAAGAAAGGGGGCGGAGTCCATCGATCTGGGGATCTTGCTGGGACGCCGGTTCTACTGGGACGTGCTCAAGCCCTGGCTGATGTTGGTGGTGCCCACGCTTATCGTGGTGCAGTTGTTGGTCGCCATCGTGATCCATCCCGTGGTGGCCGTTGCCGTGGGCTGGTGGATGAAGCCCCTCTTCGATCGGGTGACCCTTCACGTGATCAGCCGGGGGTTTTTCGGCGATATTCCGGCGCCCGGGGAGACGGTGCGGACCGTGATTCGCCAGTGGCGGAGCATGGAGGCCTTAAAAGATCTGAGCTGGCGGCGCCTTTCGGCAGCCCGCACCATGACCATGCCCATCCGGGTCTTGGAGAACGCCCGGGGGGCGAAGGCCCGGCAGCGCATCAAGGCGCTATACGGTGCGGGGACCCGGCCGGCTGAGCAATTCGGGTTGCTGACGATGGTGGTGGGCTTCAAGTGGCTATTCTATCTGGGCCTTGCCACGCTGGCGGTGCTCGTGGTCCCCCTGGATCTGGTCTACGATCCCTTCACCATGCTGGCCTATCTGGCCGAGGACGCCCACCGAGGCGTACAGATCGCGGTCTTGATCGGGATCACCACCATCGCCACCACCTTTGCAGAGCCCTTCTTCGGGGCCGGGGGCTTCGGCCTGTACATCCAACGCCGCATCGAGCGCGAGGGCTGGGATCTGGAGCTTCGCTTTCGGCGCCTGGCCGAGCGGGTTTCGTCGTCGCTTGATGGCAAGTTGGGACTGTGGTTGGCCGCTACATTGGCCGCTCTCGTCGTGCTGGCCGCACCCCATCCGGCTCCGGTGCACGCACAGGATCCCCTCTTCTCAGACTCCTTCGACGATGAATTGGAAGAGATGCTCGAGGAATTCGCCGACTTCCACATCGATGATCTGGAGGACTACGAGGAAGAGGAGCAATTCTCCCGAGACGAGTCCTGGGATGTGGCAGACAGGGTACCACCGGAAGAGTTCATCGATGGCGGGCTCATTCCCGTCGACGATCCGGCGGCGGAGCTCGAAGAGCAGATGAGCGAAAGTCCCTTTGCTCCGAGAATGGAGACGCGCACGAGCTGGGTTCCCATCGAAGACGAAGACGACGAGGAGAGTCGGTTTTGGCAGTGGCTCGAAGACCTCCTGGGTGACCGCGACGCAGCAGGCGCCGGGGAAGCGCTGAATATTTTCGCCCTGTTGATGCGGCTATTTATATGGGGTCTGGTCATCGCCGTGCTGGGCTTTGTTCTGTGGAAGATCGTGGCCTATCTGCAGGCCCGGCGCGGCGCCGAGACGGCCACCTTAGAGCGCGCCACGCGCTGGAAGGAAGAGCTCATCGAGGAGGATGAGGACTTCGTCATTCCCGAGGAATACGTCGGCGAAGAGGTGCTGAAGATGTGGGCTGCCGGCGACAAACGCCGCGCCCTGGCCGTCCTTCTGGTGGCCAGTCTGATTGAATTCGAAGAGCGGAGAAAATTCCGGTTTCCCGTCGGTTGGACGACCTCCAGATGCGCCCGGGAAGTCCGCAATCGCAGACCGGAAGGTCCAGTCCTCGCTGACGTCGCCGACGCCTTCGCCGCCCTCGCCTGGGCCGGAAGGACGCCTGCGGATGAGGAATTCGAGGCCCTGGTGCGTCGCTGGCAGTCCGTCTTCGAAGCCGAGGGAGGTGGGCTGTGAAGAGGCGAATCATCATCGGCGTCGCCCTGGTCGTCCTCGCTCTGCTCGGGGGATTGATGGCCTATGGCTTCTTCGTCACCCATGAGCGCGTAGAAGAGGAGTTTAACCTCGGGCCCGATCCGGAGGCGGTGGTCAATCCCATGCTGGCCGCCGAGAGGTTCTTCGAGCGCCTCGATATGGACGTCCACACCGAGCCCAATCCCCATGAGACGCAGTGGCTCGACGATACGGATGTATTGGTCCTGGACCCGCAGATGTTGATCTACGGGGGATTCCGGGACCACCTGCTGGGATGGTGGCTCGAAGAGGGAGGGCATCTCATCATTTTGAGCCCCGAAGAGGCCGACGATGAGTTTATCTCGGAGCTTGCCCTTGTGCGCTATCTGGATTGGCATGAGTACGAGCTCGATGGGCCACAGACCTGGCCCGACCATATCGAGGCCAACCGGGAGATCATTCGGGCATACGACGAGGTAGACCCCGATGAGGACTTCGATTGGGACGCCATGGGGGATCTGGAACAGATCCTCGAATACGAATCCCTCTTCTGGAGTACCGAAGTATGGGGTCCGTCGGTGGTCGATTTTATCGCCACCACCAGAGAGGGCGATCCCATCTTCATGAGCGTCGCCAATGGGGAGGGACGAATCACCGTGCTGACCCGCGATGAGTGGTTGATGAACCCCGGAATGGGCGTCGACGGCATGGGACAGGTCTGGGCCGATCTGCTGGCCACCGGTGAGGAGTGGCCCGAACAGGCGGCCTTCTTCGTGCGCCAACACCCGGAAGGATGGATGACGCGACTATTTAAGGCCGGTTGGCCCTTCTTCGCCGGTCTGTTGTTGTGGCTTGTCTTCGGATTTACCCGGGGACGGCGTTTCGGACCCACCGTCCCGGAGCCCGAGCGTCGGCGCCAGCGGCGGGGAGACCATATTCGGGCGACGGGACATTTTCTGTGGGACCATCACGGCCGCGACGTATTGGTCGACGCCACGCGTCGCGCCTTAGTGGAGGCCCTGCAAAAGCGCAGGCCCTCCATCAAGACCATGAATCCCTCGCAGCGCTATCGGGTGATGGCCGAGGAGCTGCAGATCGAAGTCTATGCCCTTCGCGAGCTGATGGACGGGCCGGTACCGCGCCGTCAGGCTGATTTTCAAACCCTTATTGCACGTCTGGAACGACTACGGAGGAATCTGTGAGCACCTCGAATCTCGATCCCACAGAGAGCTCGGAAGAGCTCGATAGCCAGGCCCACGACGAGTTGGCCGAGACCCTGGAGATCGTGGCCCGGATGCGAAGCGAAATTCGCAAAGTAGTCCTGGGCCAGGACGAAGTCATCGACATGGTGCTGACGGCGTTTTTGGCCAGCGGCCACGTGTTGGTGGAGGGCGTGCCGGGGCTTGGAAAGACGATGCTCGTCCTGGCCCTGTCACGAACCTTCGGCGGGGAAAGTCAGCGCATGCAATTTACGCCGGACCTGATGCCCAGCGACGTCACGGGCCATGCGATCTTCGACCCGGATCGCGCCAAATTCCACATCCGAAAGGGACCGATCTTTACCAATTTCCTCCTGGCCGACGAGATCAACCGCGCCCCGGCGAAGACTCAGTCCGCTCTTCTGGAGGTCATGCAGGAGCGCCAGGTCAGCATCGAGGGCGAAACCCACCAGTTGGAGCGGCCCTTTATGGTATTGGCCACCCAGAACCCCATCGAGCAAGACGGCACCTATCCCCTTCCGGAGGCCCAACTGGATCGCTTCCTATTTAAGATCAACATCGACTACCCCGGTGAACAAGACGAAGTGTCCATCGTGGAGATGGTCACCGGCTCCAGCGTGGGCGA
>SLPW01000035.1 GCA_007131755.1 Myxococcales bacterium
AATCCTCCTCCCCGAAATCTCATCATTCGTTGTCGGCCACATCGGGCCGTCATCTTCGCTCATATACTCCCACAATATGCCAAGGGGGGTATCACGAGCGGCGTTGTATCGGCAACGCTTGCCATCTTCGAACTCGCTCCCAACTTCTTCTCACGCCCGAATATCGACCCCAACCACAGGGGACGCCGTGCCCAGACCACCGCGGTACGCTGTCTTCACAACTTCGGCTGCTCTAATGGCAGCCCTGTCCTTGGCCGGCTGCGTCAGCGGTCCCGAACCGGGGGAACGGGGCTTCGAGCCCTATATGGCGGGGATGATGGAACACGAGCCGGCCTGGCGACAGCTCGAAGATGAAGAAGGCCATCTGCTCACCGAGGAACTCCTCGATGAGCCCCTGGATATCGACGGCGCCACCAAAGTGGCTCTTCTCAATCATCCGCGAGTCCAGGCCGATATCCGACGCATCGAAATCGCCGAGGGTCAGCTTCGTCAGGAGGCTGCTCTGGCCAACCCCGAGATTGAGTCCGAGGCCTATCTGTGGGGCGACGGCGATATGCAAAATATCGAGACCAGTCTTCTCATCGACCTCGCCAGGGGCTTCCAGCAGCGAAGCCGCATTCGCGCTGCCACTCAGGGGATCGAAGCCAGCCGCGCCGAGGCCGCAGAAAACCTTCTGAACTTCATCTTCGATGTCCAACACCGCTGGGTGGACGCCGTGGCCGCCGCCGAAGACCTGGAGCGTGTGCGTGACGTCGTCGAAAGCTATCAGGCCATGTCCGAGGCCGCAGGACTTCATCACGACGCGGGCAATATCGCCGACGACGAGCTTCGGCGCATTGAGGTCGAGGCCACGGAGGCACGGCTTTTGCTTCGCCGCGCCGAGGAGCGAGCCCATCGGACTCGAATCGCCCTCGGCGAATCACTGGGTGTCGACGACGATCAATGGTCAATCCCCAATAAACTTCCACCGATCCCGGGCCGACTCCCCGTTCCCGACGACGCCGAGGAGCGCGCCCTGCAGCGCAGTACGGCACTCGAGCAACTGCATCGCCAATCGGAATTCACCGCCTTCCAGCTACGTGCAGAGCGCTGGGGTGGCGCCCTTCCCGAGCTGGCCGCCGGCATCACCACGGACTGGAATATCGATCAGGGACGGTGGCAATTCGGCCCGGCGCTGAGACTCCAACTCCCCCTCTTCGATCGCCGCAGTCCGTCTCGCGACGTACTTCGCGCCGAGCAGGTGATTTTGGACTTCGAGTCCCGACAACTCGCCCGCAGGCTCGAATACGACCTCAAAAGCGCTACGGAGCACCTGGAGACGACCCATGAATCGGCACTGCACTACGCCGGCGAAGTCCTCCCCTTGCGCGAACAGACCGTGGACGACGCCCTCGAACAATACAACGCCATGACTATCAGCGCCCTGGACTTACTGGACGTCAAGCGCCTCCAACTGGGGTCGGAGCGCGACTTCGTGGAGATCCGTGCTGATTTCTGGAGGGCCGCCGTGGAAATCGACCGGCTCGTCTCCGGCGCTTCGCCGCCCTGACCCGCCCCCCCTTGCAGTCCCGGCGTCCTCCTTTCGGCAGCCGCTGATTTCAGCCACTGCCGAAAGGAGACGCTTATCGGCTTTGAATCATCGCTTCATTCACAGGAGTTCCTTATGCCCGACCGCCGCAGCTTCCTGAAGTGGTCCGCCGCCCTACTGGCCGGAACCTCCGTGAGCGCCCTATCCCGGCGGGCACGGCCCATCGAACCTGTACAGGCCCCAGGCGACGCGCCTGCGGATTCCCCCATCAATATTGACGCCGCCTCCCGCGTGGTCACTCCCGATGGGGAGGCTACGGCGGGACGAGATGTCGACGGGGTGCGCGTCTACCACCTGGTGGCCGAGCCGGTGCAGCATCACGTGGCCCCTGGTCTACAGCTTCAGATGTGGGGCTTTAACGGTGGCATCCCGGGTCCCACTATCGAGGCCGTTGTCGGTCAACGGGTGCGCATCTACGTCACCAACCGACTCCCGGCACCGACGGCCATCCACTGGCACGGCCTGGAGATCCCCAACGGTATGGACGGCGTCGCCGGCATCACCCAGCGGGCCATCGGGCCCGGCGAGACCTTCCGCTACGAATTCGATCTGCCGCGGGCTGGAACCTTTATGTACCACCCACACACGGATGAGATGACACAGATCGGCCTAGGAATGATGGGCGCCATCGTCGTCTATCCCGAACAACCGGAGCCCGTGGACCGCGACTTCGTCATCACCCTATCGGAATTCGCCGTGCGCGCCGGTCGACGCCGACCGGACACCACGGAGATGGTCGACTTCGATGTGCTTACCATCAACGGCAAGGTCTTTCCCCACACCGAATCCCTGCGCGTCGAACTCGGAGACCGGGTGCGTATCCGAATCATCAACCTCAGCCAGATGAGCCATCACCCCATCCATCTCCACGGCCACAACTTCCAGATCACCGCCACCGAGGGCGGCCCCATCCCCTCCACGGCACAATGGCCAGAGACCACCGTATTGGTCCCCACCGGAGCGGTGCGCGAGATCACCTTCGTCGCCGACAACCCCGGCGACTGGATGCTGCACTGCCATATGCTTCATCACCTGATGAATCAGATGGGCCACCCCGATCCGAGCCCCGTCGGTGTGGACGCCGAAAGTCTCGATGAAACCATCCGACCTTTGATCCCCGAATTTCGCACCATGGGAGCCGCCGGCATGGCTGCCATGCATGAGAATGATGACGTAGACCATCACCAACCCGATCATGACCACCACGGGGAGCACAATCACGAGGCCCACGAGATGGCGCTACCCGACAACTCCATCGCCATGCAGACCTTTCCCGGTCCCATGGGGCCCGTCGAAATGGGCGGCATGGCCACCCTTTTACAGGTGCGTGAGACTCTGCCTGACGATCCGGACGACGTCGACTGGTACGATCATCCCGAAGACAGGATCGCCCGCCAGGCCACAGACGAAGAACTGGAACGAGACGGAATTGACGTCGACCATTGACGATGCTGGCCTTCAGGACCACTCCCCCGAGTTCGTGCTTATATTTTCGTCGAACTCCCCTATTGCGCAGAGGCCCAGATGACTGCTCGAACTCCGAACAGGCGTCGCCGCCCGGGAGCGGTGACCACACTCTTATTCATCACCGGCCTGTGGCTGGCCATCTCTCCCTGGGTGCTTGGTTTTAGCTGGGATCAGCCGGCCTGGTCGAACGCTGTGGTCATCGGTGTGGCATTGGTGATTCTGGCTGCGCTCCGTTTTGCTTACCCCCGGCGCTTCGAGGGCATCCGCTGGACGGTGCTCATCCTCGGCGCCTGGATGATCGCCAGTCCCTATGTCGCGAATTACGCCGACATTTCTGCGGCCACGATCAACGCCATCATCGTCGGCGCATTGACCATCTTCGGAGCGCTGGTGGCAGCCACGCGTCCAGCCACTCGGCCCACCTGATCGATGCCTACCTGACGCATATGATCTGAGCCCCCCACATCACATTTTAACGGCCCCTGCGTGCTTGACTCTCATCCTTCAACACATCTCAAAGGTGCTAGTATTCAGTGGGCTTACGCAAATGCCCCATCGCCCCCCCCAAGAGTACTCCTTCGCTACGCTCAGGGCGCGCTCGCACGACCCGCTATCGCGGGTGCCCCGGCTCACGGCCACTTCCCCAGTCAAAGCTGGGGAAGGGTTTTCGTGCTGCCCCGAGCATCGGCAGTCCCCGGCCGACCCTCGTATCTTCTGCCTTTCGGAGACGATTGGCTCCTGCCTATCGGCCGTACCGCTTTTTAGTGCCGATAACGAGGACGCTATGGTCTCCGAAAACACCTTCAAAGCGAGAGGAGCGCGATGGCGACGATACGGCCGCGGAAATAGCAGTGGAAGCCCGGCACCGATGGATGAATAGACGCCATCGCTCATCGAGTACTGCGATGTGGCGGATTTCACCTTATTTGGCTGCTCGCTGTCGATCGGTGTCGAGACGGCTTATCCGGCGATGATTTGTCCGATTTTCTTGCGGTCGGCGCCGAGTTCGGCGAGTGCCGCGATGAGCGCATCGATGGAAGCGCCCTCTTTGGCATTCTCGAGATTCGAGATGCGGGCCTGGCTTGTGGAACAGCGCGTGGCGAGGTCCTTTTGCGTCATGCCCTGCTCTTTTCGCTGCTCCCGGAGCTCACGGGCCAGTGCGAGGCGAAGTTCGATGACCACTTCGTCGGCCGCCGTGAGCTCGAGAAACTCGGCGGCAGTGCCTACAGAAAATCCCCCTTCTTCGAGACGTTGTCGCTTTTCTTTGTTCATGGTCTCACTCCTGTGTGA
>SLPW01000606.1 GCA_007131755.1 Myxococcales bacterium
ACCCTGTCGGTACGAGTAACGGACCCACTCCCTCTGGTGCGATACCATCCCTGGTATCGGTCGATGGCAGGGATGCCATCGCACCATGGTGTTTAGGCTCACCGACGGAAACCGATCACACCCCATCCGCCCTTCGGTCTTGTGTTGTGGCCAAAGCCTTCCTAAAACGGAAGAGGTGGGAGGGATGGCCGTATCAAGCTGTTCAATCTGCGTCTCCTGTGGCGAGTGAAGTCGCGCGGGAGGCCGTCACTGTAGGACGACTATCGACGTGAGTTCCCAGGACAACAAGACGAACGGGCGAGGTGGCGAGGATCCGCTGTTGGAGGTCCGCGATCTCAAGACCTACTTCGATACGGACAATGGGACGGTTCGCGCCGTCGACGGGGTGAGTTTCGAGGTGCGCCGTGGCGAGTGTGTGGGGGTGGTCGGAGAGAGTGGCTCGGGGAAGTCGGTATGTCAGATCTCGATCCTGGGGCTGATTCCGTCGCCTCCGGGGCGCATCGCCGGGGGAGAGATCATCTTCGATGGCGACAACCTGGTGGAGGCTTCGGAGGCGGATCTTCGGAAGATTCGAGGAAATCGGATCTCCATGATCTGGCAGGACCCGATGTCGAGCCTCAACCCGTTCTTGAAGATCTCGAAGCAGCTCTTCGAGCCCTTGCAATTGCATAAGGGGATGAACGAGGAGCAGGCCCGCGAGGCGGCGGTGGAGATGCTGCAAAAGGTGGGGATTCCCGGCGCCGCGAAGCGAATCGACCAATATCCGCATCAATTCTCCGGTGGAATGCGTCAGAGGGTCATGATCGCCATGGCGCTTCTGTGTCAGCCGGAGCTGTTGATCGCCGACGAGCCGACGACGGCGCTGGACGTGACCATTCAGGCCCAGATTCTGGAGTTGATCCGTGATCTGCGCCGCGACTTCGGCACGAGCGTCATCGTCATCACTCACGATCTGGGTGTGGTGGCGGGGATGGCGGATCGGATCATCGTCATGTACTCGGGACGCGTGATGGAGACGGCGCAGGCGACGGACGTCTTTCATCGGCCGGCCCATCCCTACACGGTGGGGTTGTTGAAGAGCGTGCCCAGATTGGACCGGGGACGTACGGAGCGGCTTATCCCCATCGAGGGAAATCCCCCGGACCCGTCGCAGGAGCGAAAGGGCTGTCCCTTCGCTCCGCGCTGTGGATGGGCGACGAGCAAATGCCACAACGAAATGCCCGAGCTTCGCGAGGTCGACGACGAGCACCTCGCCGCCTGCTGGCGGGCAGAAGAGGTCTTCGGTGCCGAGCTCGGCTCGCGGGCGTCGGCCCGAAGGGTCGCCGCGATCGAAAAGCGGGCGGAGAGCGAGGAGATCACCGACGACGTGTTGGCCGAAGTCGCGGAAGGCGCGTAGAGGACTCTAGACAGGCAGACCACCATGGGAAAACCCGAACCGCTCTTGAAAGTCCGGAACCTGAAGATGCACTTTCCGGTGTATCGCGGGGTGTTCGTGCGTCGTGAGGTGGAGCGGGTGCGGGCCGTGGACGGGTTGGATTTCGATATCTACCCCGGTGAGACCCTGGGCTTGGTGGGGGAGTCGGGGTGTGGAAAGTCCACCACGGGAAGGGCGCTCATCCAGCTTTATCGGCCCACCGATGGGGAGGTGGTCTTCGACGGGCAGAATCTATGCGAATTGGAGGAAAATCAGTTGCACCCCCTTCGTCGGGATCTGCAGATGATCTTCCAGGATCCCTATGCGTCGCTGAATCCCCGGATGACCGTGGGGGATATCATTGGCGAGCCCCTGAGGGTCCACAGGTTGGCGAAGGGGCAGAAGCTTCGGCGAAGGGTGCAGGAGTTGATGGATACGGTGGGGTTGGACCCGCGCTATATCCGGCGCTATCCCCACGAATTTTCCGGTGGTCAGCGCCAGCGAATCGGCATTGCACGGGCGCTGGCCTGTGAGCCGCGTTTTATCGTCTGCGACGAGCCGGTGAGTGCGTTGGACGTCTCCATTCAGGCGCAAATCATGAATCTGATGGAGGATCTGCAAGAGGAGTTTGACCTCACCTTTTTGTTTATCGCCCACGACCTCGCCGTGGTGCGCCACATCTCGGATCGCATCGCTGTGATGTATCTGGGCAACCTGGCAGAGGTGGCCGACGGAGACGAGATCTACGTCAATCCCCTCCATCCCTATACGGAGGCGTTGTTGTCGGCAGTGCCGATTCCCGATCCGGAGATCGAGAAAGAGCGCACCCAGATTGTGCTCGAGGGGGACGTACCGAGTCCGCTGGACCCGCCTTCGGGCTGTGTCTTTCACACGCGCTGTCCCTATGCCTGGGAGCGGTGTGCGAAGGAGAAACCTCAGTTCAAGGAGGCGCAGCCGGGCCACCAGGTGGCCTGTCATCTGGTGGATGAGCCGGATCGACGGGAGCGTATTCGCAGCGAGATGGCGACGGATAGCGCCAACGGGGCGCTGGAGGCGAGTTCGGAAGAGGTGAGTGCGCAGTCCGCTGATGGCGAAGATGATTCCAACGAAGGCGCAAGCGAGGTGGCGACTGTGGCGGGAGGGGCGGAGGAGAAGACATGATCGCTTCCGGCGACGCAGGGGGGAGTGAGAAGAGACTTGGGAGCAGGTTGCCTGCGAGCACGGCGAGATCGCTCGTGGTCGTGCTGACTATTGTGACGGTGCTCTGGGGCTGTCGCGCCCCGGTAGAGGTGGAGGGCGATCTGCCGGTGGGGCCATTCGAGCATCGATTGGCGTCATTGACACAGGACCCGGGGGGGCAGTGGTATGTAGTGGCCATCCGTGGCCAATCTCCGGGTCCGTTCTTGACGGTGGAGCACGACGGACAGACCCACCTCTTCGTCACAAGGCGCAAAGGGAATCGTTCGGCGAAGCTCCTTCCCCTGACGCGTCCGGAGCCGGTGTGGATGGAGGAGGCCTACGATGGTCAGCCGACGCTTGAGTTTCACGACGAGCTTCGACATCGGACCGTAGAGTCCACGTTGGGATTGTGGCGAGGGGGAGAGGCGAGTGAGGTCAGGTGGCTCGGTCCGCGTCCGGAGATCACCCAACGTGCTGTGGTGGTCCCGGTGCCCCGGTTGAGCGAGGCGACGTCATTGCCGTCGCTGATCCGGGGACTGACGTATGTGGGCAACGACGGAGTGGTCCATACAGAAGGGGATTTGCGTCCCGATGACGGACCCTATCTGCTGATCCCGGATGGTCCGCTGTCGGAACACAGTCCGAGAGCCGTATCGTTGGTGGATGATCTGATCGTGGACCGGCAGCCCCAGGGCTGGAGTCTGGAGAGCTTGGCGGGACCCAACGTGGCGAGCGCTGCGGACCTGAGCGAGCTTGCTGGCAGGCACTCCGTGGAAGTGGTGATGGCAAGTCAGGACGACGACATACGAATTGGCTTCGCCGCTGACGGAGGGGCGCCACGTCGTGGTGCGTGGAGTCGAAAGGTTGCTCTTGCGGAGTCGGGGTTCCTATTGACCGGCCCGGCGCGAGAAGAGGTCGTGCAGGCCGCGCTGAGAGCTGTGGACGACCTGTACCGAAATCACCCACTGAGCGCGGCATATCACCTCCAACAGATCAAGGGCCGGTGGAGCGTGGACCAGAATCGGGTGGCCACGAAATTGCGCCATCAGGATCTGGTCGCAGCAGGGGGGTATCTGGCGTGGATGCGCGCGGCCCATCTGGAGTCGAGTGAGGGAATGGGTCCGGAGCTCTCCCTATATCTTGCGAGGGCGTATGCCTACGCCAACCACTGGGAAGCTGTGCTGGATTACGGGGAACGAGCGGTGCGGCTATTTGGACATTGGTCGCCGGAGCAGGGAGCGATGGGAGCGGGCCGGACGCGGCTGATGATGGCCGATGCATATCTGGCGACCGGTGAGAAAGAGGACGCTTTGAAGATGCTGGAATTGGCGTTCGATGACTTTTTAATCGCCGGCGATGCCTATCGGGCGGCGCTGGTTCGGCGACGGCTGCTCCTGAAGGGGGCTTTCGACGATGTGGATGCCGTGGTTCGCTCTTTCCAGGAGGCCGGCGCGACCTACGAAGCGAGCCGGACGCTGTTATTGGCCGCTGCCGGAGCGCTAGAAGAGAATGAACTGGATGTGGCGGGGAAGTGGATCGATCACTGGACGGATCGATTCGGTGAGGATGCGCCGGCGCGGTTGGTCTGGTTGGCCAGGGCGGTGCAGGTGCGAATGCAATGGCTACGCGGCGATGGCGTGGCGGAGAGGATCTCCGATTGGGAGGTAGAATCAGAGAACTCGCGAGCATGGGAGGCTCTTCTGACCTTCGCATTGACTCAGCACCAGTGGCGATCGATGCACGACGAGGTAGATCTGGAGCGTCTGGGGCGCCTGCTGGTGGCGGCGAGCACCCGCAGCTATTCCGATATCTTTACGGCGGAGATCCACAGCACCTTGGCGACGCTCTGTACGGATCTACTCTTCGGTCGGCGCGTGGCGCGGGAAGAGGGAATCGGTCGGTATTGCGACGAACATATTCGTACTTCCGTTGCGATGGAAGAGGGCATCACGTCGTTGTTGGAAGGAGGCTATCGCTTCCTGCAGCGAAGCGAACTGGCTGCGGCGGAGCGGGTGGAGAGCTTCATCGTCGAAGCCCTTCCGGAAGACGATCACTGGCCGGCAGCACAGGCAAAGACTTATTTGTACCGAGCTGCATTGGCCGAAGAGCTACGGATGCTGGAGGCATCGCCTGCAGCCGACGAGGAGCCCGTCGTCGCTGCATTACAGGGTGCCTTTGAAGTCCTCGACGAATATCTCCCCGCCGAAGACGCCCCACGTCTATTGATGGAGTTCGGTGAGTTATTCGACCTGCGAGCAATGGATCGTATTTCCCTTGCGCTCTACGGCGCGGCCGTCGACGCCGCACGAACCGCAGAATTGGACCGTGAGACCTTCGAGTCCTCTCTCGAATTTGCCAGAGCCTGCCATCGAGCCGGGGCCTGGGAGAAATTGGCCGGGATGGACAACGTAGATAGCCCGCTTCACGCGGCGCGCATCGATTTGTATCGAGCTCACGCAAAGATTGTGAAGGGGAAGGGCGAAGAAGGAGCTGCACTCAAAGAAGGGGTAATGGAGGCCGTAGAGGAATTCGGGGCCTTGCAACGGCTCGGCGCGCGTGAGTTGGCGGCTCGGCTGGCGATGGAAAGAGACGACGTCGAGTCTGCACGCGAACAATTGGCCGGTGCTCTCTCGGAGCTCGATGACTTTCCGGAAGGCCTGCGCGAACGAAATGAGGCGCGCTCCTACGAGGCGGGGCTGGCCGTTACCAATGCCCGACTTCGGGTCCTCGAGGGGGATGCCGAGGGTGCTCAAGAAGAGGCAGATAAGGCGATGGAGATGGTCCGCAGGTTAGATGATGCGACGGGGCACCGAGATTTGGAGATGCGGGCGTTTCGGGTAGCCATCGCCGTGGCCGAACGCTCGGAGCACCGAGAAGAGCTGATTGAGGAGTTGCAAGAGAGGAGTCGGCTGTGGAGCAATGCCCGGGGTTCCCGGGAACGACGTGACGTCAGCCGGCTGTTGATGAGCTATGATATCGCATCCGGCGATTCAGAGCGGGCAATCGGACGTCTTCGCTCCGTACTCGGTGAGGGATTGGGGGTGACGTCGAGCCGACGCGAGCATCATTGTGTGCTCGCCGAGACGAAGATCCAGGCCGGTGAGGAGCCCGGAGAGTTTCACCTGCACAACTGTCAGGGCGCAGCCGATGAGCCCGGCGCGGTGTGGGTTCAGTTGTTGGCGGCCCTGGCCGTCGAAGACTCGGGATTGGTCAGCTATCGAAGAGAATTGGCGCTCCATCTCACGGATATTCTGCCCACGAAATCGTCTGGAGAAGCGAAGAGGATGAGGTGGCTGGTGGAGTTTGTGGCGCCTGTCGTGGAGGATGACGAGGGGCTCGTCGTCGAAGTGGAAAGTCGCTTCTCCCATTCACGTGCCGGTGTCGATCCCGACGATCCGGATCGACAGAGGCAGTGGACGGTGGATGAACGCATCAATGCCGCCACGGAATATGCGGAGCTGTTGATCGACAGCGGACGCTATGCGGAGGCGCAGGAGCGACTGTTGGACGCCGGTTCTCTGGGACGGTGGTATTTTGTCGAGGAGCTGGACTCGGAAGACCTCTGGCTGCTCTTGCGAGCCCGGCTTGCGACTCACAGCCTTCAGCCCTTCGCCGTTCTGCGCTACACCGAAGAGGCCCTGCAGCAGCAGGATGTACAGATGAAGGAGCGTCGGGCCCAATTTCACTACTACCGAGGTGCGGCTCACCTGCAACTCGGACATGTCTTTGCCGCTGAGGGTGAGCTCCAAACAGCCCGTGAGTTGGTGGAAGATTCGGCGGCGACGGTAGAAAAGATCGACCAATTGGAATCGGTGGTCCGCGCCGTCCGTTCTGGCCGGTGAGACTGCGAAGTTCCACCCATCAAATGCCCAGCACCTACCCATGAAAGACGCTGTGACGTTGCGCGGTGTGCGCACCCATAATCTAAAGAATTTCGACTGCGACATTCCCCACTATCGGCTGACAGCGGTCACCGGTGTGAGCGGATCGGGAAAGTCGAGTCTGGCCTTTGATACGCTGTATTCGGAGGGACGGCGCAGGTATACGGAGTCATTGTCGACCTATGCGCGCCAGTTTTTGCAGCGCATGGCCAGGCCTCCCATCGATGCGATTCACAATGTGCAGCCCTCGGTGGCGCTGGAGCAGACGAACGAGGTCAGTGACGCCCGCTCCACAGTGGGCACGGTGACGGAGATCGACGACCACCTCCATTTATTGTTCACACACGCCGGTACGACCTACTGTCCGGGGTGCGAAGTGCCGGTATATCGCGATGATCCGGCCCGCGTCGCCGAGAGGTTGAGTGAACTTAAGGAGGGGACGCGCCTTGTGGTGGTGGCCCAGGTCGACGCACCAAAGGAAGAGCATCGGGGAATCCTGCTGGAGCAATTGGTCTCCGAGGGATATAGGCGTCTGTATCTCGACGGGCAGACCGTAGACATCACCGAAAGGGGAATCGAGGAGTTGTTGGACCGCAGGTCCTATCCGGTGATCATCGACCGGCTGGTGGTGCGCGATGGAGAATCGATGCGCATCGACGAGGCGGTGGAGGCGGGGATGGGCGTCGGAGGGGGCAAGATCCACGTCTATGAGCACCGAAGCGAGGATCCACCGCTGGTCTTCGACCGGGCCTTCCGGTGCAACGAATGTGGCGAAGATCTGGTGGAGCCGCAGCCGGCGCTGTTCAGCTTCAACAGCTCTCTTGGCGCCTGTGAGACCTGCTCCGGGTACGGAAAGTCGATGGGCGTCGACTATAAGAAGGTCATTCCCAACCCCCGGTTGACGCTCAAGCAGGGGGCGATCGCCTGTTTTCAAAAGGGAAAGTACAAGCGACAGCATCGCAAGCTTCTCAAACTCTGTGACGAGCGGGGAATTCCAACGGACGTTGCCTACGAGGAACTCGACGAAGAGCATAAGGACTACATCCTATACGGCGGGAAGGGCTATACGGGATTGTCCGGCTTTTTCGGACGCCTGAAACGCAAACAATATAAGACGCATGTACGGATCTTCCTGGCGAGGTATCGGGGCTATGAGCGGTGTCCGGACTGTCGGGGGACGAGGTTGGGACCCGAGGCGCGGCGGGTGCGCTTCGATGGGCGGCTGATCAGCGACTTCTGGGCGATGCGCATCGAGGAGGCGCGATCCTATTTCGACGACATGGAGCTCGATGCTCACGAAGAGGCGAAGGTCAGTCCGCTGCTCGAAGAGATCAGCCATCGGCTTCACTATCTGGACGAGATCGGGCTCGGTTATCTGGAGTTGGGCCGACAGTCACGGACGCTGTCTGGTGGGGAGATGCAGCGAATTGAGCTGACGTCGAGTCTGGGCAGGGCTCTGACGGACACCCTCTATGTGCTCGATGAGCCGACGGCCGGGCTTCACGCCAGGGACTCGCGTCGCCTGCTTCAGGTGATGAAGGGGCTTCGCGATCTGGGAAATACGGTGGTGGTCGTCGAACACGATCCGGAGATCATCTTTGGCGCCGATCACATCATCGAGCTCGGTCCCGTGGGAGGAGAGCACGGCGGTTCGCTGACCTATATCGGTCCTCTCGAGGACTACGATCTCGAGGAGGACGTCGATTTTGCACGCTGCGAGGAGATGGCGCGCAAGACGTTGAAGCACGAATCTCCGGGGGCGGTGCGCATCGTCGGCGCTCGCCAG
This sequence comes from Myxococcales bacterium, assembly GCA_007131755.1. Lineage (GTDB taxonomy): Bacteria > Myxococcota_A > Bradymonadia > Bradymonadales > Bradymonadaceae > SLJM01. The sequence continues at coordinate 8,261 of SLPW01000606.1, forward strand.
CACAACCTGGCGGATATTTCCGTAGAATTCCCGAAGCGGCGCCTGTCCGTGGTCACCGGGGTCAGCGGGAGCGGAAAATCGACGTTGATGGAGGAAGTGCTCTACAACGGATGGCGCCGCCTGCAGGGCCAGGGTGGCGTGGAGGCTGGAGATTTCGACAGGCTCGAGGGGCTGGAGTCCTTCGACGCCGTGGAGATGATGGATCAATCCTCCATCGGGCGCTCCAATCGATCGAACGCCATGAGTTATACAAAGGCCTTCGACAATATTCGCAAGCTCTTCGCTGGAACCAATGCGGCGAAATTGGCGAATCTGACGGTGGGAGATTTTTCGTTCAATACCAAAGGCGGGCGCTGCGCAGATTGCGATGGGACAGGTGTCATCACCGTAGAGATGCACTTTATGGCGGACGTCGATATTCCATGCGAGACCTGTGGCGGAAAGCGCTACGGTCCGGAGGTCCTGGACGTCTATTACCGGGGAAAGAATATCGCCGATGTCTTCGAGATGACCGTCGACGAGGCGATGAGTTTCTTCGAGGAGTCGCGGGCCATTCAGCGAAAATTAAAGCCCCTGCAGGAGGTGGGGCTGGGCTATCTGCGGCTGGGCCAGACGACGAATACCTACTCCGGTGGCGAGGCTCAGCGGCTGAAGCTGGCCACCTATATTGCCGACGGACGAAAGAGGGGTAAGACCAAGCCCATCCTATTCGTCTTCGACGAACCGACGGTGGGGCTACATCTGAGTGATGTGTCGGTGCTCCTGGTTGCCCTGCGAAAGCTCGTCGGGCTCGGTCATACGGTGATTTGCGTCGAGCATAATATTGACTTCATTGCCCGCTGCGATCATGTGTTGGACCTCGGGCCCGGGGCCGGCCCCGAAGGCGGCGGAGTCGTGGCCTCGGGCTCGCCACGCGAGCTCGCTGAGGTCGAGGACAGCGTGACCGGAGAGTTTCTGGCCGAGTTTTTCAACGGCAATTGAACTCCCTGCATCCCAGGTGGGTGAGTCGCCAGCGCTGGACAACCGATGAGGGTTTCGCGATCATCGCAGCGCTATGTCTTCGGGCATGCGAAGTGAGATTGTTGAGATTGTGCCGTCCTGGAAGGAGTCCAGCCAAATGATTCGAAAGCTCTGTATGCTCGGCGGGCTATTCGCTCTGGCATCATTGATCGCCCTGGGATGCAACCTATCGGGGGGATCCGATCTGGAAGGACCGGAGTGTGAGGCGGACGACGAGTGCGTGCGCGGGATCTGCGTGGACTTCGAATGTGTCGACTGTCTGGAGGACGACGACTGCCACCAGTCGGTTTGCTATGAGCGAACCTGCGTGCAGTGCAGTGAAGATGAGCATTGCCCGGGCGACGACATATGCGAGCAATTCTGGTGTGAATCGGGCTGTGCGCGAATGGACTGCGGTTCGGGAACCTGTGTCGACGACAACGGTTCGCTCTATTGTGAATGCGACGATGGTTATCTCAACGACGAGGATGATCCGACCTTACCCTGCACATGCGCGGTTACGGATACGCCGGATCCGGTGAATTTCACGGACGGAAATTGTGACGGTCTCGATGGAGACGCATCTCGAGCGATCTTCGTTTCCATCAATGGGAGCGACGGAAACGACGGTGCGCCGGCGCGTCCGGTGCGAACCATCACCCGCGGCGTGGAATTGGCTGCGAACGACTCGGAGCGCGACCACGTCTATATCGGCGATGGCGAATTCGTGGAGCCCGGTCCGATTCGCCTCGAGGACAATGTGAGCATCTTCGGAGGGTTTCACGATTCGGGGACGAGTCTCGAGGAGTGGGAACGAGGGCCTGGTTACGAGACGATCCTGCGTGTGGAAGAGGGGCTGACCGATCATCGCCCCCTCGAAATCGTGGGCAATACGCAGGACGTGGAGGTTCAACTTCTGACGGTCGTTGCCGGAGACGGGAATCTCGACAACCTCGACGGGGAGGGAAGTTTTGCCGGCTCGTCAGTGGGGATTATGGTCTACAACAACCTCGCCCATGTGGAGATCTCTCATGTCGATGTGGTGACGGGCCGCGGAATGCATGGAAGGGACGGCTCCGTCGGAGAACAGGGCGAAGAGGGCGATGATGGCCTGCCGGCGCCGGACCCGGGTGGGACCAGTTACGGAGACTTCGGCGATGGGGCACCGGATAATCCGGAGGTGGCCGATCCCTCGAATCCGGTAGAACTCGCCTGTCAGTACGGCGAAGGCCGCAGCGCACCGGGGCGTGCAGGGGGAAGTGGTGGCTTCGCAGATGGATCGGGAAGTGCTGGAGGCTCGATCATAATCTCGGGAGGTTCGGATATCACCGGGGGCGGAGGTGGCGATGCGGAGACCGACGAGGAGTGTGCGGGCTCTGATCAATCCGGAAGTCGCGGAGAGCGGGGAGACTCAGGGCAGGTCGTCGGTGAGATCGGAGGTCCGGCGCCCGCTACGGAGTCGGTTCCGAGGCTGGTCGAGGGGGCGACCGTCGGCAATGCTCGTGCCGTATTTCACGGAGCTTCGGGCAACCGCGGTGAAGGGGGCGGGGCGGGGCAAAGCGGCGCCGGTGGTGGCGGTGGGGGAGGCGTCTATCTCCCCTGGGGTGCCATCGGTTGTCAGCCCGATTTCGGTGGTGGCGGAGGTGCCGGAGGGCTCGGGGGCTGTGGCGGTCAGGGCGGTGAAGGCGGCGAGTTCGGAGGAGCTTCGATCGGGATTCTCATCTACGCCTCGCCGGTGACGATCACGGCAGGTTCGGTTACGACCGACGTCGGAGGCGACGGTGGAGATGGGGCGATCGGAGGACCGGGCGGAGAGGGGGGAAGTGGCGGATTATACGCTCATGGACGTCACCCGAGCGGGTCGGCCGACTCGAGTCGTCGCGGAGGCAGCGGCGGCGACGGCGCCGACGGAGGCCGGGGCGGACCCGGTGGCGGCGGCGAGGGCGGGCCCTCTTTTGGCATAGCTTATGGCGCGATCGGTTCCAGTGAGGTCGATATCGACGACGAAATAGAGTTCGATATCGGCCGTGGCGGCGAAGGGGGAAGCGGTGCGGAAGACGCCGGCGACGGGCCCGACGGGCTGCACGGCGAGATCTATCCGTTCTGAGAAGTGCGGCTCAGTGGGGTCAGATCGTCTCCGTCACTTTGGACAGTCCGGCGGGGGCGTCGGGATTGAGGTCGAGACGATTCGCCAACTCCAGTGCCGTCTGCTGGGAGAGGAAGGCGAAGACCGGGGCCCGTGCCCACAGTTGATCCGGTAGATCGATGGGAATGACCGGCGCCGGCGCACCGCCGTTATGGCGATAATAGTCCAGACCAATGACGGCAAAGGGGGTGCCCTGGTTGAGCAGGGTCTTGGAGACGGAGGAGAAACTTCCCACCGGCTCGTTGGCGTCGGAGAAGATGACCACGCGATCGCGGTGGTCGAAGGAGGCGATGTGACCGTGCTGGATCTCGGCTGCCGACCACCCCGTGGCGTCGTAGCGAGCGCATTCGCGGCATTTTAGGGCTGCATCGCGGGCCACCCCCATGGCTGGCCCGCGTGCTATCCAGGCCGTGGTACGAGCTCCCTCGAGGAGATTCGCCAGTCTGTGAGTGGCGTGTCCGTCGAGGAGGGTTCGCATGGAGGCTGTGATCTCCGGGAGTGCGTCGGGAAGGTCGAAACCCAACAGCGCCGCCGACACCAGGAGTTGAGCGTTGAAGCTCTTGGTGGCCGGCACGGCCAATTCGTCACCGAGGCCCATTTGAAAGAGGGCGTTGGAGCTCTGCCCGAGCCGGCAGTTGGCGTCGGTGGCGTTGGTGATGCCCAGGACATAGGCCCCGCGCTCGGCGAGCCAGTGGGCGGCGTGGGCGATATCCGTGGATTGACCGGAGGAGGAGTAGGCGAAGACGGTGGCGTTCGACCAGTCCTGACGTGGTGTATCGCGGACGGTCATCCAGGGGCGAAATTCGATGGCGTGACGCCCCGTGGCCAGTGCGTAAATGTAGGAGGTGTAGACACTGGCGTTTTTTGAGCTTCCACGGCCTACCAGGACCAATTGGGACCGCGACTCGATCTGTTTCTGAAGCTCGTCAACTCGCGTCATCCAGTCGTCGACGAGGCCTTCGAAAAGATCGGGTTGCTCTTCGATTTCGCGGGTCATACGCCAGGTGGGCGACATGGGCGGATACCTCCGGGGGGTGAGGCGAATCGGCTGTCGTATCGGTGCAAAATTTGGACACGACTGTGAAATATCAAGCGGCGAAGCTCATGTGGCTGCGGTGGTCCAGTAGAATTCGGCGGGCCCGCCGCGGAAGGTGCGCGCCGTCAGGGATTTTCGCAGGTCATTGTCGTCTTCGAAGAGTACGGGAACCTGGCTTGTGTAGCGTTCGACGACGCGAACCTTTTCGTCGGCATCGACGGGCGTGGCGTAGCGCCGAAGAGGAACGCGACCGATGCGCTCCATCGCCTTCTGGGGACTATCCTCCAGACCGTGGCTGTAGCGGGGATTGAGGACGTAGGGAAAATCCTCGTAGAATAGGAGATCGACGTCGTCGTTCTCCAGCCTCAGCGCGTTATGAGCGGTGATGCTGTGATCGACGTGGTAGCCGATGGACAGGGGAGAGACCAGGAGAAGGCGGCCCATATTCTGGCACAGACGGCGCAGGACGAGGAATAACTCCTCGATGTGGCTTGCGTCCTCGATGCGAGGGCGGACGAATTTCTCGCGCGTCGTGCGATAGATATACTCGCCGGAGGTGGGACTTCTGCGATAGACGCCGTCTTTGAAACCCAGGTGAACGAAATCGCAGTCCATCTGCTCCATGGCCGCCACGTCCTCCAGGCGGCGTTCCTCGGGCGTTCCGTAGGCCGAAAAATCGGGATCGTCGCGCAATGTTTCAATATCCACGAAGGGAGGAGCCGGCGCCGGCGTGGCGCAGCAGATGGTGATCACCAATCGGGACAGGACTCCCCGGAGTCCGCTCAAGAGTCCGAAGCAACTGAGAGCGGCGTCATCCAGATGAGGGGAGAGGACGACGACTCGCTCGTAGTCGCTCCAATCGAAGGCGTCATAAAGGGGAGTGGCATCCATCGGTGGCTCTCGTGGCGATACGGCGGACTTCGTCGCGTTCTTTTTGTGAACATAACACAGGAGCGGGGGAAATTAAGGATTTGGGGGGGATGGAAACCCGGGGGAGTCGGAGAGGAACCGTTCAGTGGGACATGCGATGACAACTCTCAAATCGAGGAGACACGATGAACTCCTGGAGCCGATACCATCCCTCGGCGCCACGACGAGCGATAGCGAGATCGTGGCGCTGGTATCGCGGGACGTCAGCGACCCGTTTGTGGGGTGCCAATCCCGTAACAGGGTCGAATTGCGATGATCCTGGGGCTATAAGCTATGGACCCGATGACATCTTGTCATCGCATGCCATTGGCAATGATCTAGGGAACGATTGTTTCAGGTGAGTCGACCATCGAAGTAGTTCACCGTCGATAGTGAACAGCGCCTTTCGGCGCTCCGATAACAATGATGTTATCGGCTCCAGAGCGTATGATGAGCGTACGTGGCAATCTGGCTGCACCATGTCTTGTGTCGACGATACTTGGGGGCCGCCAGGAGTTGGCCCGACAAAAGAGTTCTTTGAATCTCCACGGTTCGTGCTGTGCAACGCCTCAGTCCGGCCCCCCCTCCGGGCAAAGCTGGGCAGGGATATTCGCGTCTCCGTAGATAGCGTACGCGCGTTGGAGCATCGCTTTGGCCGTGGTTTCGTCGTCGACCAGGGGATTTGTGGCCAGCGCCCGGCATAGATCGGCAAAGTCGCCGGAGATGGCGGCCTCAGCGGTGCGACGTTGGTAGCGTTCCAGTTGGGCGAGGAGGGGGCGAAGATGAACGGGAGTCGAGGGCGTCTCGATGCGCTCGATGCCGTCAGATGAAAGCTTTGCGAAGCACTCGACGACCGTTTCGTCGTCAAAGAGGTCGATGGTTCCCCGGTTGGGGATATTGACGACGATCTCCGTGGGGGCGTCGGAAGAAAGCGCGGCGACCACATCGAGGGCCATGTCGCCGAAGCCCTTCGAGCCGCGGTGGCGGCGCAGTTCGGGTTCGTCGCGTGCAGCTTCTTCGCGGAAGTGCTCGTAGTAGTCGTCGAGACCGTCCAGGATGGCGTCGGTGCGAGGACCGATGCGGCCTGCGAGATCGACGAATTCAGCGGGGTAGTCGTAGTAGGGGAGGTAGGAGTTCGGCCAGCCGGCGCCGACGGCCTTCGCCCGGCGAAGGCAGTGGCGAAAGCGCATGGCGTGCTCGGCATCGAAATAGGACGGAATTTCCAGCTCGTCGAGAGCCAACTCTTCCAGATTCAGCGGTGTACCGTCAATTCGTATGTCGCGATACCAGGTGGCGTGATTGAGCCCGCTTCAGGTGAAGAAGGGGCCGCAGATCATGACCATGGCCTGCAGCACCTAGCCGAGGATAATGGCGTTGACAATGAGGCCGTAGACGACGGCCCGGGTGGAGCGCAAAAGGCGGGCCTCCGTACCGGAATAGCGCATCTCCACCAACTCGGTGTCGGTCAGAGCGCCACTTTTCGACCATTTGGAGGCGAAGAAGACGAAAGCTGCGGCGTGAACGCCGATCCAAGAGATCCACAGCCAACTTCCGGAGAGTCCCCGGGTGGCGGTCTCCCCGGTGACGACGAGCGGGGTATCGGCTGCGAAGGTGGTGTGGTGGCGGCGATGGAAGCGCCGGCCCACCACCAGGGGAGGGTGCGGCCGGCCAGAAAGTAGCTCTCACGTTCGGCGCCGACCCGTTCGCGCACATCGCCACTACTTCGGATCCACCAACACCCTATCGTTCACCCTATGGGATATACGTTGATAGGGGCTGAGCAGGCTGTGATCAAACGCTGACGACAATATCCGATCCTTCAGCCCCTTTTGTCGGTATGGGTGGCCACGACCCACAGAGCATGGATCATGCCCGGAAGTCCGCCCAGAAGGGTGAGCAGGATATTGAGCCAGAAGTGGCCGCGAAGGCCGACCGTCAAGAATACGGCCAGCGGAGGGAGAATGAAGCACAGGATGATTCGTAGAAGTGTCATGGGGGTGACTCCGGGCAAAATACGGCGGAAATCTCACCCCTCAATCAAAGCACCACACTCGGATCTTCAAGTGCCGCTATTTAAAGACGGTTGGCGTCGATCATCGAAGCCAGACTTCGTCGACTCGACCAAGCAGGCGGGCGTTGCTATAGGCCTGATCGAGGGTCAGACAGGTGGCCACGCGGTAGTAGCCGTCCATCTTCTCGATGACCGCGGCCAGATCCGGTTCCGTGGGGTGGCGCAGGCATAGGGGCATCAACAATTGGACTCGTCCGCGATGGTATTGCGGCACGGCGAGGCGGAAGTTTCGCTTCACCCGGCGGGTGGCATTGTCGAAGGCCCCGG
>SLPW01000519.1 GCA_007131755.1 Myxococcales bacterium
ACGGGAAGGGTAAACCAGAACACCGCCCCTCCACCGCAGCGCTCTCGACATCCCACCTCGCCATCCATGGCCTTCACCAGGTGTTTGACGATCGACAAGCCAAGTCCCGTGCCTCCCGACTTCGTCATACGGCCCTCTTCGACGCGGTGAAAGCGCTCGAAGATGCGCCGGCGATGCTCCTCGGGAACTCCGGGACCGTCGTCGATGACCTCCACCACCACTTGATCTTCGTCCCGATATGCGTTGACCACAATCTGAACGTCGTCGCCTCCGTATTTGAGGGCATTTTCCAATAGATTGCCCACCACCTGTCCCAGCGCTTCGCTATCGGCTCGCACCTCCAAACCAGAATCGACGTTATGAGTGATGACCGACTCGTCCACATCGGCAAATGCGGTGACGTCATCGACGACGCGACACAGCACGTCGGTGAGCCGGGTATCCTGGAGGTTGAGATCCGTTTCTCCCGCCTCGAGCCGAGCCAGGTCGAGCAGATCGGCGACCAGCCTCCCCAGGCGCCGTGAATTCCGATAGATCCCCTCCGTAAACGACCGGGCGTGCTTCGGCGAATCGATCGCCCCGTTCAACAGGGTCTGGGAGTTGGCCTGAATCACCGCCACCGGCGTGCGCAGTTCATGAGAGACGTTGGCCACGAAGTCTCGGCGCAGCGACTCCAGATGGCGAAGCGTCGTCACGTCGTGAAAGACGAAGATATAGCCCGTATCCTCCGGTCGCCGCGTCGCTCCCACCTGAATACGCCGAGGGGTGGGCTCCGAGACCTCGAATTCGAAGCTCTCCCCGGTGCGCTCCACCAGCAATTCCACCAACTCCACCGAAAGCGACTCCGACAACAACCTCCCCTCCGGTTCGGCGTGCAACCCCAGAAGTTGGCGCACCGTGCGATTGCTCAAGGTAATCCTCAATTCGTCGTCCGTCGCCAGCACCCCCTCGTCCATCCCGTTGAGCACCGCCCGAAAGCGGTTTCGCTGCTCCGCGAGCTCCTCCAGAGTATCCTCCAGGGCCTCCGTGACTGCTCGAAGCGAATTGTCATGAGTGCTAAATAACGTCTGCGATAGCGGCCTCGGCGCCGCCTTCAAAGCCTCATCGGCCCGAGCACGGTCCAAGACGTCCTGTAAGATTTGAGACATCAGCCGGGAAGCGATGCCGCTGATCAAGATCGTGCCGGCGATGCCAATGACCCCGCCTATAATCAACAGGGCGTGGAGGCCGGCGATCACTTCCTCCAATTCTCGAAGCGGGACGGACACACGCACCACCACCTCTCCCCCCGCTGCGGGCAGGGCGACGTTGAGCATCTCCTGATCGATGGATTCACTATAGCGCCGTGTCACGGAGTGCGTACCCGACTCCTCGCTAAGCGCATCGACGACCTCGGGACGAGCGATGAAATCTGCGTACTGCTGACGCTGGGTCACGCTCAGGTGGGTATCGGCGAGTAGAGTGCCGTCTTTGGCGACGATGGTGATGCGCTGATCGTCGACCACATCGAAGGTGTCGACGAATTTCTGATAATCCATCTCCTCCGGAGCCAACTCCAGGGCGTCGGCCACCAATTGTGCCCGCACCTGCAGATCCTCTTCGATGACTGCTACCGTCCAGGTGCGCAGCACCTGATGAAGGTAGATTCCCACGCCGGCTACGAATACGGCCAGCAGGGTCACGGAGATCACAAAGAGCCGGCTGCGAAAAGAGGACAGAAACATCGGTGGCCTCACGGCTCCTCGGCCTCGAAGCGATAGCCCACGCCGCGGACGGTGGCGATCCATTCGCCGCATTGCTCGAGCTTCGCCCGCAACCTCTGCATATGGGTGTCCACCGTTCGTGTCATCACTTCCGCCTCGATATCCCAGACGTCGCGCAGCAAAACCTCACGCGACTGGGTGCGCCCACGCCGGATCACCAACACCTTCAATAACTGGTACTCCAGCGGCGTCAGCTCCACCTCTTTCTCTCCCACCCGTACCCGGTGGGCTGCGAAGTCGATGAAGAGATCACCGATCTGCATTTTGTCGGCGTGAAGCTCCTGACTTTCTACCTGACTTCGCCGCAGGATGGCGCGCACGCGAAGCATCAATTCGTCGACACAGAATGGCTTGACCACATAGTCGTCGGCGCCGGCTTCAAACCCCGTGATGCGGTCGATCTCCTCGCCGCGGGCAGTGAGAATCAGCACCGGGGTTGCACGCATGGTCTCCTCGTTTCGTATCCACCGACACACCTCCAGCCCCGACATATCGGGCAGCATCAAGTCCAGCACCACCAGCGCCGGCCTCTTCTCGTCCAGCGCCTCCAGCGCGCTCTGCCCGTCGAGGGCCACACGGGTGTCGTAGCCTTGTTGTTGGAGATTGTACTCCAGGCTCTGCACCAGATCTGCTTCGTCTTCTACGATGAGGATCAGCTCATTCATAACGTCGACCAGCTATAGCAGAATTAATGTCACGGAAAAGTCACGATCTTGTCACGATCTTGTCACCCACGAAGTCCACATCGCCTTACAACCACGCTATTTCCTCTGTTTTTGTCACGTTGTTGTCACAATCGCCCATTTCGGGGGTTCGAGCTCTATAAACTCCTTTCGAAGCTCTCTAGGGTGACGAATTCGATTGGCCACGGATGTCACTCGACACCCTGCGCTCATCGATGGTCGAACGATCTCAACACGCCGTAACGCGAAGCACATCGCACTTCGCAAGCTTCAGAGGTAGATTATGAGCAGTACCATCAAAGGCTTCGACACCGCAAAAAACAACGACAGACTGGCCGTCTTGATTCCCGGCCTTGGCGCCGTAGGCACCACCTTGATCGCCGGCGTCATGGCTGCGCGCAAAGGGTTGGCCCGCCCCATCGGAAGCCTCACCCAATACGCCCCCATCGACGACTCTGAAAATTCTCCCCGGGTCTGTGACGCTCTGCCCGTGGCTGCCCTGGACGACCTCGTCTTCGGGGGATGGGATATCTTCGAAGAAAACTGCTACCAGGCCGCCCGTGAGGCCGGGGTGCTCACCGAAAGCGATCTGGCCCCGATTCGAGAAGAGTTGGAGGCCATCGAACCCATGAGCGCCGTCTTCGATCCCGCCTATGTGCGAAATATCGACGGGCCGAACGTAAAAGAAGCGCCGACGAAGATGGGACTGGCCGAACAACTCATCGACGATATCGAGACCTTTCAGAACGACCACGGCTGCGATCGAGCGGTGGCGGTCTGGTGCGGCTCCACGGAGGCCCACGTGACCATGCGGCCCGTCCACATGGACCTGGAGGCATTCGAGCAGGGCCTTCGCGACAGCGACGAAGCCATCAGCCCCACCATGATCTATGCCTACGCTCACCTGAAGGCGGGCGTCCCCTTCATCAACGGCGCTCCCAACTCGGCCGTGGATTGTCCGGCGCTGGTGGAACTTTCTCAACAAGAGGGCGTCCCCATCGCCGGCAAGGACTTCAAGACCGGCCAGACCCTGCTCAAGACCGTCCTCGCCCCCGGTCTGGCCGCCCGCCTCCTCGGCGTCAGCGGTTGGTACTCCACCAATATACTGGGAAATCGCGACGGCGCCGTCCTCGACGATCCAGACTCCTTCAAGACCAAAGAGGAGAGCAAATTGTCGGTGCTTCATTCCTCGCTGGACGCTCCGCGCCACCCGGAGCTGTACAAAGACCTGACCCACAAAGTCCGCATCGACTACTACCCGCCCCGAGGAGACAACAAAGAGGGGTGGGACAATATCGATATCTTCGGATGGATGGACTATCCGATGCAGATCAAGATCAACTTCTTGTGTCGCGACTCCATCCTGGCCGCCCCGGTGGCCCTTGACCTGGCCCTATTGGGGGATCTGGCCCACCGAATGGGTGAGTCCGGGGTCATGGACTGGCTATCCTTTTATTTCAAGAGCCCCCAGGTCACAGAGGGAGAGCAGCCGATTCACGATCTCTTCATGCAGCGCGACCTCCTCTTTTCGAAGCTGCGCTCCTGGTACCTCGCCAGCACCGAAGCCGAGCCCGCTGCCCAGTTGGCTGCCGGCGCGGAGTGATCTCGTCGCTATTGGCGAGCAACCGTCACTCCGCAGGAGTTCGCAATGATCATCGCTCTCATCGATGGCCTGTTGATTGCCATGTCACCGGGACTGATCCTGGCCGCAGCGGTGGTGTTCTCCTTTCTGGTCTTTCAGCTCGCCGGACCCCGGGAGCTGCCGGAGAGCGCCAGCCGCCACCATGGTTCGGTGGTGGTGCCCATGGTGTACGTCCAATTCTTTTATTGGCTCACCGATCCCATCGCCCGCACTCTGGCGCGAATGGGCATCCGCGCCAACCA
>SLPW01000222.1 GCA_007131755.1 Myxococcales bacterium
AAAAAAAAACAGGGCCTGTCCCCCGTTCACGGACCGAGCAGTGGCGTGGACATTTTCTCCGTATCGACGCCGGCAAACGCAGGCGATGCTGTAGGCATCGTCGAGGCTTGACGGCTATGATACGGGGGAAATGGACCGCCATCTGCGACGGGAGTGAACGGGGGACAGGCCCGAAGAAATACCCCTAGAAATAAAAATATGTGCCTCCGAAGGAGATGGGCTAGTCATAGGACATACACCTGACTAACGGCCTGGGGGGAATGCATGCCGACCGTCCTCCGTGAGGCACACCCCTACTATAAGCGTATTATTCGGGCTGTCAACGAAAGAATATCACTTTTTGGGGGTGACAATTTCCGAAACGTGTCCAAATTCGCGAAACCGGCAGCGAAATCAGCCAGTTGGGGGTTGTCGCAAACTTGTGCAGGTCACCACTATCCGAACAATCCCGGCTCTCCGTCGAGTTGATCGCGCAACTTTCGGTCCGCCTTCAATACGGCGATATAATCCGGCGGGCCCTCCCACTGGCGCACCGCCGCCGTGCGGCGCGGCGCCAGCGCACGCACCCGGGACAAGAGTCGCTCGAAGAATCCCTCCGGAAGCACCACACCGGCGTCCTGTGGCGTGGCCTGAAACCGGCGGATCCCCTCTTCGAAGCGATCGATGGCCGTGGCGTCGAGGTGGCGACGGCGGATCAGATCCTGGAAGGAATTGGCCAATTCCGGCACGCCGTACCGATCGCGATCGATCATCCCCGACGCGACCCGCAACACCGGTCGAAGTGACAACACCCCGTCGGAGTACAGGACCAGAGCGGCCTGAAAATAATTGCTGATCGGCACTACCCGCGGCCCGTACACCCAGAAACGGCCCGGCGCCGTATTATAGTCGAGATGAATGAAGACCCTTCCCACGTTGTCGTCGACTCGCATCCTCGCCGCCTGTTCCAGGATCGACGCCCGGGTTCGCGAATATACTCCCGCCTCGTCGAGGATCTCGAAGAGCAGATCGCGATCGATCTTCCCCGCCGCCATATCCGCATAAAGGGAGTAGATAAAGGCATCCTGCTCGGCGTCGTCGCCGAATAAGGTCTCCGGCGCCTCCGGCCCCTCTTCGCGCACCCGCAGCAGGGTGTCCAATTTGTATCCCACCTGGCCACGGACGGCGCGAAACCGACCCTTCAGTAGATTCTTCAAGGTCGGCTTGAGGATGAAGACGTCGGGCTCGATGCCATCGATCTCGAATTTGCGCTCCAACTTCGCCCGCATCTGTGTGGGGCTTCCGCTGATAAAGGTCAGATATACGTCGCCGTCGTCGGTGGGACGGCTCAACTCCTCCAACAGCTCCACCACCCCCGGCACGTTGACCTTTTCCTCCGGCTTCTGCAGCGCGGCGCGGACCAATCCCCGAATGGTCTCGAACTCCGTGCGCAGATAGGTCTTGTCCAGATCCCATCGGTAAATATGTCGAATGGTGGTAGGCACGGGTCGTAAGTGGTTAGTTACGGGTAGTGGGTGATTTGGTGATGGGTGATTTGGTGATGGGTGATTTGGTGATGGGTGATTTGGTGATGGGTAATGGGTGGTGGGTACTGGGTATTTACTTCTCGCCGGCGATCTCCCGGGCGATGGCCTCCGGAAGTTCAGCGTGTACATTCTTGATCGCAAGTTTCAACGCGTTTCCGATGGCGCGACGTCCGGAACGCGGATGACATAGGATCACCACCTGATTGACTCCCAACAGCGGGGCCCCGCCGTATTCTTCGAAGTCCGTGAGCTGTTTGATCTTCTTGAGCCCGCCGCTGAGAAGCTTCAATCCCATCCGCCAGGCCACCCGGGAGTGATAGGCCGATCGCGCCAGATCGAAGGCCGCTTCGCTGACTCCCTCCAAAATCTTGATGGCGATATCACCGGCGAACCCCTCGCAGACCACCACGTCTGCCAGCCCCCGAGGGATCTCGTGGCCCTCGATATTGCCGTAAAAATTCAGCGTCTCGTGGCGGCTCAATAATTCATAGGCCTCGACGATCTCCTCGGGTCCCACCGTGCTCTCTCGCGAATTCGACAGCAGGGCCACCTTCGGGCTCGGATTCTTACTGACGATGCGGGCATAGGCAGAGCCCATCAAGGCGAAGGTGCGGAGGTGCTCGGGCTTGGCTCTAAGCGACGCCCCTACGTCCAGGATCAAACTGAAGGGATCGTCGGCATCGCCGTGAAGCCGGGGGGTGGGATAGACCGATGCCAGCGCAGCCCGCTCCACTCCATCGATGAGCTCCAACTCCTGCAGCGCTGCCAGGACGGCGACGCCGGGATTGCCCGCCGAGATCACCCCGTCGGCCTCCTCATCTGCCACCAGCCGCATGGCCTGCAGAATCGAGGCATCCGGTCGATCCTCGATCGCCCGCCTCGGCCGCTCCGACATCCCCACCACCGTCGGTGCGTGGTGGATCTGGATTCGCTCCGAGTTGTGGTCGCGCTCAAAGAGCGCCTCCGTCAGCGCTATCTCGTCACCTACGAGGGCAAAATATACCGACGAGTCTTTGCCACGGCGCAAACTGGCCTCCGCCACGGCGCTCACCACCTCTTCCGGAGCGTGATATCCACCCATGGCGTCGACGGCAATTGTGATCGGATCTTTCGTGCCCACCGGCTATCCTCCAATACCATTTCATACATTCAATCACGCCTTGAGCCGAAGCTGACGGTAGTGGCTGCAATGGTGAGGACGGCCATGAGCATGGCGCAAAGCGCAGGCGATACCTAAGCGAAAGCGGTATCGTCGAATATTTGCAACGCAGCTCAGATTGTTCTCGACGCTTCAGACACACCTTCAACGAGTGCTCAGGGCGTAGGACTACCCGCATTTGCCCCACCATAGCTGTGATGATTCCCCTCGTCTATCTCACGTGGACGCCAAGGAGGTCATCGGTTCCCATCGGCAGTCGTTCCCTGGCCCAGTCCCCGGCCCCGGCCCTGGCCCGTCTTTTGCTGTTGGCTTTTGCGGGGGATCACACCATCAACTCCAGTTGCGTCATCACCTGCTCGCCATGGACGTTGAAGTCGATGATATTGCAGCGAAGCGACTCCGCAAATCCCCCGGGGCAGCCCAGTGGATGGGTGCCGTGGGTATAGTCGATGTCCATCACGTCGTGTTTGTGTCCGTGAAGGATCAGCGAATAGGGATCGACCAATTCGATGGCATCCAGGAGATCTTCCGTTCCGTCGGCGGGCTCCATCAATCCCCCGATGGTCGACGCGCGCGTGGGATACCAGTCGGAGGTGATATGATGGTGAATCAGGGTCACAAGCCGCATCCCCTCGACCTTCTTTCGATGGGCGTCGATCCAGTCCAGAGCCTGCGGATAGATCCTTCCCACCGTATTGGGAAGCCATCGCTCCAGATGATGGCGGTCGTCGACGGGATCGCGATTGCTGTCGATCTCCAACAGAGCCACCCCGGAGGGGAGGATCTTAAATCGCGGCTCACGCGACGAGACGACATCGAAAAAACTCTCCATTCGATCTCGTTTGACGCTCTCGTACAGGTTGAAGCGGTCGTGATTTCCCGGCACTACCGTCAGCTTATCCTCGCCCCACCATCCCGTGACCTCCAGGGCGGCGCGCACGTCCAGAAATTCCGCCGGCAGCCCGCAGTGCACCAGATCGCCGGTGATCACGAGATGATCCACTCCCAGCCGTCGAAAGCCCACCAGCGCCTTCTTCAATAGATTGGTATACAACCGCCTGGACCGGCGATACTGATGACCGAACTCGTTGGAGATGGCCGAGAGCTCATGGGAGAACTCTCCGATGGTCCCCCTCTTCGACATCAGGTCGCGCAGCCGGCTCGTCAGCTCCACCTCGCCGGGAAGATGAATATCCGTGATCTGAGCCATGCGAAATACGGTGTCCACAGGGCGTATCAGATCACGAGGACGCCTCTTGTCTGTGCACCCCCTCCATTTGAAAAATGCGTCTGGCATATTGGTTCTTGGTGCTCGGTTCTCGGTTTCTACTGTTCGGTTCTCACTCCTCGTCGGCTCCGCCGATATGGCGGGCCCACTCCGGATATTTTCTCTCCAGGAATCGATCCGTGAGCACCGCCTGAGCGGCCTCACAGATATCGTAGATCAGCGCTGTATTCAGGGCCGCTCCCACAAAGGCTCCCATCACAGGAAGGGTGCGCGACGGCCTCGACTCCACGGCTCTTCGCTTCAGGTTTCGAGTCACGGCCCGCCTGGCGAGCTCTCCCGTCTTCTTCGGAAGCGACCCTCCCATCTTCTTCTGGGCAAATTTCGACAACCCCCGACCCG
>SLPW01000269.1 GCA_007131755.1 Myxococcales bacterium
ACTATCTTTGGCTCGCCGAGCGCCGGGGACTGACCATCGAGGCCGAGACCGAGGTCACCTCCGTGCGTCCTCGCCAGGGCGGCGGCTATGTGGTCGAGACCCGGCCCTCGCTGGACCGCTCCCAGCCCAGTCGCACCTTCACGGCCGACCGCGTCATCTTCTCGGCCGGCGTGATGGGCACGATTCCGCTTTTGCTAAAACTACGCGACGATCCGGAGGCCCTCCCCAATCTGTCGCCCCGCGTCGGTGACTCGGTGCGCACGAATAACGAGGCGCTCATGGGCATTATCCAGCCCTACGCCAAAGACGACATCACCCGGGGGGTGGCGATCACCTCGATTTTGCACACCGACGAGCACAGCCATCTGGAGCCTGTGCGCTACGGGTCGGGCTCGGGCTTTTTCAGACTCCTCGGGCTGCCCCATGCCCCTGGCTCCAACGTATTTCGCCGCCTGGCGGGTGCGGTCTCGGACTTTCGCAAAAAGCCGCGTCGGTGGCTCCGGGCGATGGCGACCTGGGATTGGGCGAAGCATACCCAGATCTTGCTCTATATGCGCACCCTGGAGAGCACTCTGTCATTTCGGCTCGGGCGCAGCATCTATACCGGGTTTCGAGAGGGGCTGGTCTCCGAACTCGACGATCCCGATCGCGCCCCGTCGGCCTTCATGGAGGAGGCGACCGATCTGGCGCGGCGCTGGGCCGAAAAGGTCGACGGCGTGGTGATGGGCATGCTCACCGAGACCCTCATGGGCACACCGAGCACCGCCCACATCCTCGGCGGTGCCTGCATGGGCGAGTCCGCCGAACAGGGTGTCATCGACAGCAATCACCGGGTGCATGGCTACGACGGGCTCTATGTCATCGACGGCTCCGCCGTATCTGCCAACCCCGGCGTCAACCCATCGCTGACCATCACCGCACTCGCCGAACGGGCGATGAGCAAAATCGAGGCCAAAGCCGCCTCCACCCCTACGAGCAAGGCCAGCTAAACCACACTTACTTGGAAAACCGGATTCCTTCTCTCATAGGTCATGGTGGGTCAAGTGCCATCCAGCCATGACAAAAAGAAAGAGGAGACTACGAGGATAGGGGAGATGGGGGGATAAAAACAACCCCATCCCCATACCCCCCTTATCCCCAACATCTCCCTTGCTTTTCCGGCGAGGGAAGAGCTTGGCGGCTACGATGGACGCAGGCGCTTTCGAAAGCACTCCGGGCTTCGAAGTAAATCTGCTTTAGTTCGAGCGTTTCGAGCTTGCGCGACGGTACTTCTTGAGTACACGATCGAAGTCCTCCCGAGAGATCACCTCCATTGCCTCCAACCTGTCGTCGTCGGGGCGAAGTCGGAAGATGAGCCGCCAGTTCAAGGTGATCCGACTCGTGAAGACGTCTGTGGCCTGCATGCGCTTTACGTCTCGCCACTGCACGGTGTCTGTCGTGGCCAACTCGGCGCAGATCCTGACGGCGCGGCGGGCGATTTCGACGGGGAGCTGCGCCAATTGGTCCTGAAAGTCACGGGAGAACGAGGGCATGAGACAGACCGCACGCGAAGCTCGGTCATCCAGCATCGCCGCATCTTCCAACTCGTCGAAGGGATCCTCCTGTGGCGAAGGAGATGATGACTCCGCAGCTTCCTCCAGGCGCTCACTCAACTCCGTGATCTGGCGACGCAGCTCCATCCGCTCCGAATTCTTCTCGGAGATGATCCCCTTGAGATGATCGATCTTCCGACGCAGATCTCGGTTGTCAGCTCCTGGTGCGGGTTCGGTGCCGGTCTGGCGCACCGAGGCAGGTTCGTTCTTCTTCGAGGCCGATATCACTTCTGATTTTCGTTCTTCCTCTTCTATCCTCCGCAACTTCTCTTCGTAGTCCCGCAGGCGGTCTTCGAGCTCTTCGCGCCGTTTGCGGGCCTTCCTATACTTGTCACGTAGCTCGCGAGATTCGTCGACCATCCGTGCCTCTCTGGCCAGGGAGAGGGCATGACGAGCGCGAATATTTGACTCCAATCGTCGATCACAGACAAAGTCAAGGAGTTCCTGAGCCCGATCACCGGCAGGTAGATTCAGGCGGTCCCGGGCCTCCTCGATGGTCTCGGCGAGCATTTCGGCGTCCAGTAGCCGGTGTGAAGACATCGCGCCGCGAGCGACGAAAATCCCCAGCGCCGGATATTGGCGAAGAAATGAGTACGCAAGGTCGACGCCGCCACCGCGTTCCCCGAGTGCCTCCGTTGCATACCGCTCCAACTGCGCGAGGACTTCTGCGTTGGAACTCAACACAAAGTCCAACTCCAAGTCAGCGGGAAGCCCGTCCCGAAGTCGTTCCGCCTGGCGTTGGGCTTCGTCGAGACGACCCGCTTCCACATGCTCGTGGACCAGATCCGTGCGATAGTCATCGACATTGGAAAGATCGCGCTCTTCCATCTCCGTCAAGACCTTCTCAGCCACGTCGAAACGTTGAAAGAGCCAGGCCCGATTAAAAGCGATTCGGAGTTGATGGTCTGACAATCTCGTTAAATCCAGATCGAGTAACTCCTGAGTGCGCAACGAAGCAACCTGCTCGTCGGTGAGGACGACCTCCACAGCCCCTGCATTGTCGGCCGCTGATTGAGCAGCGCGCGGTTTGCGCAGACAGCACTTCTTATATTTTCTGCCACTTCCACAGGGACAGGGATCGTTTCGACCCACGTCGTCGCCGGCGGTGCGCACCGTTCGACCACGGACGACGCTGCGAGGCGCTCTTTCGGGCAATGCTTCCAGAACGGGGCTCTCCAAGAAATCGGTGAGATATCCCTCCGATCGGGCGACGGCAGCGGCGAACGGGATATTAGCGCCCACTACGGAGTCGAGCTGCTCGTCGCCGATAAGTCTGGCACACTCGGCAATGCACAACTGAACGCCCGAACTGGTCGGTTTGCGACTCAGGGTGCGAACAAAGGAAATCAGTCCCGGGGGAACGTCGTCACTCCACTTCGCAATAAGCAGACAAGCCAGCGCCTCCCGCTCATGGGACAGATGTCCCTGCTCAATGACCCTCCACAGGGTTCCGGTCACGTCGCCGGTGACCGACCGGGCCAATAGTCCGGCGTGGGCCACGCTATCCACATCGCCGAAGAGGGGATCGAGAACTACGGCGTCCACGGGCCGATCGGCCAGCCCCGCCGCCAGAACCACGGCCGAAGCCGCCTCGAACTTGCGGGCCTCAATGAGCTCGTCCAGCAACTCCGACACATCTCGCGAAGTGACGGAGGAGATCTGCGCTTGCAGCGCCCGGACATCGACGCGATCCGCGACGGCGTCTCCGGCTCTCTTTCGCAACTTCTCCCCTGCCTCACTCCTTGTCTTCGCTTCACTCATCCCAGCTCCCATTCATTCCAACCCCTGCATACATGAGATGTAGAGGCTGTTGACCCACCGAAGAGGGTCGTGTCTTCTTGCAGTCTTATGTAAATGTGCTGAGGCCCTCTCACTTCCCGACATGGCCTACCTATTTTGAGAGGAGATACGATGATACAGACATAGCGCTGGATATGGCAGGATCAAGGCGACCACGACTATCTCCTGGCGTCCACGGACCTCACCGACGAGTGGTTCCATCTGACCGGGGCCCATCCTGAATGGAGCATCCGACGCGCCCTCGACTGGGCCGACGACCGCATTGACGCCAACAGCATGACCGATCTTCGCCGGGCCGTCGACCATTTCCACGTCGTTCTTCGCTGGGCGGCACTCGTCGACCTCCATGGTGCCCCCCAGCGGTCCTGGATCGGCGACATCAGCTACAAAGATCTCGTCTTCGGCCTCACAACACGACTTCCCCGGTGCATCACCGACAGACTACTCCACGACTTCGACGGACCTTCCCACAACGTCTGGTCTCGCATCAACACCGCCCTCCGCAAAGCCGGCCGCACGCATTCGCGAGGTGGGAGACGCAAACCGAGGAGAACCAACGGACTCTTGGAGCCGATGGCATCCCTCGGCGCCACGACGAGCATAAGCGAGATCGTGGCGCTGCCATCGCGGGACGTCAGCGACCCGTTTGTGGGGTGCGAACCCCGCACTATGCTCGTACCACGATAGCCCGGGGAGCAATGAGCGATGCTCTCTGGGGAGCACTCACTTCAGGTGGGACGACCATCAAAGTTGATTCGCCGCCACCAGTGATCAGCGCCTTTCGGCGCTTCGATAACAATGATGTTATCGGCTCCAGGGCGTGTGGTGAACGTACCTGGCAACCTGGCCACACCATGCCTTGCGCCGACGATAACTGGGGGCCAGTCCTACACGGCAGCCCAATGAAA
>SLPW01000308.1 GCA_007131755.1 Myxococcales bacterium
ATCCTCGATGGCGCCCGACAACACCGCCTCCAGCGTCATCACCACCGGGGTTACCTCCACGGCGTCCTCGAAGCCTTCTTTGATGGCCATTACGTCCTCGTCGACCGTCGTCATCTCACTGCGGCGAATCTCGTCACGCCGATCTACTCTCCACATCATTACACGACTTTCCACAACTGCGAACCTCCGATCAGCTTTTTGGGAGGTTGCTCCCAGTGCCCGTCCTCGAAACCGACCCCGAGATCGACACCGAGCCCGAGACCGAGACCGACACCGAGACCGACACCGAGCCCGAGACCGAGACCGACACCGACACCGAGACCGAGACCGAGACCGAGCCCGAGACCGAGCCCGAGACCGAGACCGACACCGAGACCGACACCGAGCCCGCCCCCCCAAAACTCTCATCGCCCTGAAGACACCCTGAATATTTCCCCGCCTGTCATCGTCCAACCCTACAGTCACGTCGGGAATGGGAATCCCCGAGACCGACATTTACAGCGTCGACGCTGCGGCCACACTCTTTTTTTGCATCTCGACGTGCTTACCAACTACGATGTCGATGCCGTACCAAACCCAACCGTCTCTTTGAGGAACTATCGCCGTGAAACACCACAAAAGAGCCATCTCCATGTCGCTGGTCTTCATCCTCACCGCGACCCTACTGCTAATCGGTGCCGCCTGTAGCGGAGATCCCAAATACGTGCGCCAGGAGGACGAACCACGGCTCGACGATTATACGATGAGCCTTCGCTTCGATCGGCGCGATCTGGAGATCCTATACGACGAAGTGATCCACGAACTGCTCAACAGTCGCATCGTACGCGACTGGGATCAGGCCTCGTCTCCTCCGAATGTAGCCATCTTCCCGATGCGAAACGAAACCAGCGAACATATCGACGGCCAGATGGACACGTTGCTCAGCAAATTCGAGACGGATCTGGTCAACCGCACAAGCGTCAGCGTCATCAGCCATCGCGACCAGGAGGATTTGATCGCCGAAGTCGTCGCCCAGCAGTCCGACGCCTACGACCCCTCTCAGATTACGCAATACGGGCGCCAGATGGGTGCGCAGTACTTCATCACCGGTCGAATCTACGACGTCTCCGAACGGGTCGAGGACCAGCGCCGAGTCCAGTACTTTTTGTTCGTCCAGGTCATCAACGTCGAGACCGGTCAGATTCACTTTCAACACGAAGCAGCGCGGACCAAAGGGCTTATCCGCTGAACTGACTTCGCCCCGATCTCGCGGCGCCCGCCGGTATGCGCCGCCGACGCCGAGACCTCGAATGCCGCCTGGTGGAGAACATCTCGATGCCTTGTTTTCGGCTACAACGCCGACCGTGGACACCGCCGACGCAGGGCGGCCCCACTTCCGCGGCCTTATACTGCATGACCACGACTCTGCTGGTGGTATCCCTCGTCGTGCTCGCAGGTTGCTCCACCTACACCGATCGAATGTACGACGCCCACCGGGCCTTCGCCGGCGGCGACGTGGAGAAGGCGATCGGCCATGTCAACTCCGAGATCGACGTCGTGGAGATCGACGGCCTTCCCGTCGACCTCGACAATGAAAATACCCTCTTTTTGCTCGAACGGGCCACCATGCTTCAGGCCATCGGAAAATACGACAGCGCCGCCCGTGACATGATCACCGTCGACGATCGCCTGGAGTGGGTGGACATCCGCAGTGACCGCACCGATCAGGTGCTGCGCTTCATCTACAGCGATGCCGCCGGCACCTACTCGGCCCCGGCTCACGAACGGCTGTTGATCAACGCCATGAATATGATCAACTTCATGGCCCAGGGCCGTCACAACTCGGCCCGCGTCGAAGCCAGACGCTTCGATATTTTGCAGCGCTATTTTCTCGACGACCAATCTGCAGACATCATCCCCGACATTCTGGGGCTTGGAAATTACCTGGCCGCAGCGGCCTTCGAGGCGAACGGCCAATTTCGAGAGGCTGCTCGTTTTTATACCGCTGCCTATCTTCACGGCACCTGGCCGGAGTCGGAGGACCGACTCCTGGATCTGTTGGCCATGACGGGCTATCGGGGAAGCGGGCTGGGAGAACTTCCGGATTCGGCCCACCAACTCTTCGACCGGGCCAGGCAACGCCCTTCGATGAGCCGCAGCGAATATCACCAGACCCATCTTCTTGGCGACACCCTCATCGTGGTTCAGACCGGCCTCGTCCCCTACCTGGAACCGGAGCGGCTGGGCATGGAGCGGGCTATCGTTCGGGGCCTCCACTCTCCCTACGCGGCCCTTCATCTGGACAGTGAGACCAGGAATATGGCAACCACCCTTTATTCCGCCGGTCAACTCAATTGGATCAACACCACCTCCCTGTCGCATCAGGGACTCCCTCCGCGCCGCAGGGTGGTCCTGGAGGCCGGGGGTCAACGGCTTTCCCTGCGCTCCCCCATCGACCTGGCAACCCAGGTCGAAGAGGCCTGGAAGGCCGTCAGCGCCACTGCCCTGGCGGCAGCCATCTCCCGCGCCGTCGCCCGCGCCGTCGCTGGCGAGGGCGCTCGCTCCGTCGCCCAGAGCGTCGCCGAGTCGAGCGAACGCACCGAGGGGGCCTCGCGGGCCATCGGCTGGATCGCCGGCTCCGTCACCAAGACCACTCTCTCAGCCCGCGACCGCCCCGACACCCGCTCCTGGACCACTCTTCCCGCCGACGTTCACCTGGTGCGCATGCAGCTTCCCCAGGGACCGCAGCGCATCCAGATCCAGGTCAACGGACGCTTCGACCACCGAGACGCCACCATCCATGACGACCGTTTTCACGTCTTCAACTTCTCTCGACTCCGCTGAACGCTTCATCCATCGCAGCCCCAGGAGGCTCCCCATGCACCGCATCATCGCCACCAGCGTCGCCTTCTTCTTCATCTTTTTCTTCGCCTCCGGGACCGCCTTTGCCATTCAGGGATACAAGGATCGCCATGGCTCCTTCTACGGCTTCGGCCTCGGCGGCGGCCCCGGTGCCCTCCACGCCGATGGCGAGGACACGGGCCTCGAGGGCACCGGCGAGTTGGGCTTTGCTCCCCACCTGGTCTTCGGGGGCGGGATGAGCAACGAGCTCATCTTCGGCGCCGAGATCTCACCATGGATCCGCACCGTCAGCATCGCCGACCAGGACCACACTCATCTGCAGTGGTCCTTCAATGCCTTCACCAACTACTTCGTGCTCGACAACCTCTATCTCGAAGGGGGACTCGGTCTGGCTTATAAATACTGGGACAGCGACACCCGCCATCAGGAGATGGGAATTTCTGCCAAGATCGGCACCGGATTCGAGTATTTCCTCGACGGCACCGTCGCCGCCGGCATGCGCTTTGGCTATACCCGTCATTTTTATCAAAACGGCGCCTTCGACGCCTTCGTGGGAGCCGCCACTCTTCGATGGTACTGAGGCGTTTCGTTCGCTTCGCTCACTTGTGGTTTCGTTCGCTTCGCTCACTTGTAGGTTCGTTCGCTTCGCTCACTTGTGGGTTCGTTCGCTTCGCTCACTTGCGGTTAGCTAACTACCAACTACAAGCGAGTGCTTTTCAACGAGCGCAACTACAAGCGAGGCGCAGCCGAGCGTAACTACCAACTACAAGCGAAGCATCAGCCGAGCGTAACTGTCAGAAAAAAAGGGCGCAGCCTCCCATGGAGACTGCGCCCTTTCTCATCAGTCGGGCAGCAAACTTCTCGAACCGTCAGATCTGAATGATCTCCACGCCGCGCTCGGACTCTTCGTCGTCGTCCCTGCGGGAACCGTCGAATTCCGACTCCGGCCAATACCGTTTCGGCTTTTCGATCTCGATGCGCGGCCGCTCCCTCCGTCTGCGTTCGCGTTCTTTTTTCAACTCGTCGTATATGATGTAATCCGGCAGCATCGTCTTGTCCTTCGCCTTGAGGAGCATGACATCGGACTCACCAACCGGAGATTCAGACAACGCGTTTCAGACGAACTGCCCGGAACACCCGGCTGCCTTACGTTAGTACAACGTGCAGAAACCGTTCCAAATTCAACGAACCGGCGATTTTTTCTCCGACATCGCCGCCCCGCCGCCGTACCTACACAATTAATAGTAAGCGAAAACGGTCCATCGTCCAATTCCAAGCCCCGATGGTGGACAAGATTGCCGCAGTCGTCGGGGTAGGCCTACTCCAAAGGTCCGCAAATTTTTCATCCTTGACACAAAAGTGCACTTCCTTATCCTCCCTGCCTAACGCCCGTTAACCTAACAGGCGTTAAACATCCTCAACTCTTCTACGATTTGTCATGACTCACCAGAACACCTCTCTCATCGACGACTTCGTCGACGCCGGCATGAATGAGATCGCCGCCCGAATCATGGTGGCAGCCCTTCGGCTCTTCGCCGACAAGGGCTATGCCGCCACCACGGTGCGCGAGATCGTACGCGCCGCCGACGTCACCAATCCCATGCTCTACTATTATTTCGACAGCAAAGAGGGGGTCTTCGTCGCGCTCATGGAGACGCTCTTCGACTCCATGGCCGTCGCCGTAGAGGAGATCACCGAGCAGGAGTCGACGTTGCGCGGTCAGTTGCGCGAGATCGCCCGGGCTTATTTCGATACCTGTCTTTCGCAGCCGGAAACGGTCTACTTCATCTACTCCGTGCTCTTCGGTCCCCGGCGCAGCAGGCCTTCCTTCGACGTCCCCGACTCTCACTCCACCATCGACAGGCTGGTGGCGAACACCATTCAGCGCTCCATCGACGATGGAGATTTTCAGCCTCATCCGGGTCTCGACGCCCTGTATCTGACGGATCGCTTCATGGGATTGATCAACAATCACTTGATGGGCGCTCTGGGAATCCTGGAGCTCGAAATATGCGACTTCGAACATACGGCCTTTCAAAACGTAGAGGACTTTTTGGGCGTCCAGGCGCTGGAGTCGATGTTGGATTTTTTCTTCGGTGGTGCCGGCACCTATGTCGATGAGGAGAAGTGATGACCCGATGGATGGTGATGAAAGCGACGGTGCTGCTGTGCCTGGTGGCTCTGCTCGGCGGCTGTGACTCCCAGGCCTCGGAGTTGAGCGACGAGGAGCGCGTCGTCGACCCCAGCCCGGTGGAGACTCTGGTATTGTCGACCACCGAATTCACAGACTCCTTCCAGGTGCTGGGAAGCGCAGAGCCGGTCGACACCGTCCAGGTCTCCAGCGACGTGCCGGGAAAGATCCTCAACGCCCGGGTAGACGAAGGCGATCCGGTTCGCAGCGGTCAGGCTCTATTTCGCATCGACACCGAGACCGACGAGGCGGGCCAACAGGTCCTCGAAACTCAGGTGGAGGCCGCCGAAAGAGAGCTTGCGCGACTGGAGAGACTCCTGGAGGAAGGGCTTGCCACGGAGCAGCAGGTCGACAACGCTCGCACCGAGCTTGAGAGCGCCCGAAAGAACCTTCGCCAATCGCAGGTCAGCCTCGGCCGAAGCACCGTCACAAGCCCCATCGATGGATTCGTCTCGATCCGCTTTCAGGACACCGGTGAATTCGCCAACGCCGGCGCTCCCCTTGTGGAGATCATCGACTACTCCAGGATCGCCGTCTTCGCCCAGGTGCCGGAGTCGGAGATTCGCCACATCGAGGCCGACCCCGACATCGAGGTCGACGTGGACATCCCCGCCCTCGACGCCACCTACCGCGGAACCATCGAGCGCATCGCCCTTCGACCCTCGGCCAATACTCGCACCTATACGGTGGAGATTCACATCGACAACGAGGACCTTCGCATCCGCCCCGGCATGCGCACCCGAGCTCACTTCGTGCGTGCCACCTATGAGGAGGCCATCGTCATCCCCCGCGACAGCATCCTCGAGGGCTTCGAGGGGCGCGAGGTCATGGTCGTGCCCGGCTCCGAGGAGATCGACCACGCCCAGGTGCGCCGCATCCAGACCGGCCCCGGAAGCCGCGACGAAGTGGTGGTCCTCGATGGCCTGAAGGCCGGCGATCGCCTGATCTTGCGCGGCCACCGAGGGCTTATTGGCGACGCTCACGTCGAGGTGGTCGAAGAGCGAGACCAGCACACCGAACGCCAGAAGCGCCTCGAAGGCGGTGAGCCATGAAGATCACCCGCTTTGCCATCGATCACGCCGTATCGGTCTACGTGCTGATCTTCGCCATCCTCCTGGGCGGACTCTTCGCCTACAACCAGATGCCCAAAGAAGCCGCCCCGGACATCGCCATCCCCGTGGTCATCGTCTCCACTCCCTATTTCGGCGTCTCCCCCGCCGATATCGAGACCTTGATCACCAAGCCCATGGAGCGCGAATTCCAGGGCCTGCGCGACCTCGATCGCATGAGCTCCACCTCTGCGGAGAGCGTCTCCCTCATCACCCTCGAATTCGATCCGGACGTCGAGATCGAAGACGCCCTCCAGAGGATTCGCAGCGATATCGACCGCGTCCAGCCCGATCTGCCCGCCGACGCCGAAGACCCGGAGATCATCGAGATCAACGCCAGCGACTGGCCCATCCTGGTCGCCAATATCTCCGGCGATATGGACCCCTTGCGCCTCCAGAATATGGCGGAGCAGATGGAGGAGGATATCGAGTCCATCCCCGGCGTTCTGGAGGCCAGCATCTCCGGCGGCGTGCGCCGCGAAATCGAGATCCAGCTTCACCCCGACAAGCTGCGCCACCACGGGGTCTCGCCAAACGAGGTCATCACTGCCATCCAGACCGAAAACGTCAACCTCCCCGGCGGCACCATCGATATCGGATCGCTGTCCTATATGGTGCGCGTCAGCGGTGAATTCGTCGACGTCGAGCCCCTTCGCCACATCGTCGTCTCCACCACCGACGACGAGCCCGTCCATCTACGCGACGTGGCCACCGTGGAGGATACCTTTGAGGAGCGCGACACCTACAGCCGCCTGACCACCTGGGAGGTCGACGACGAGGGCCAGCGCGTCCCGGTCACCAAACCCAATATCTCCATGGCCGTCGTCAAACGAGCCGGCGACAATATCATCGACGTCGCCGAAGACGTAAAAGCGGTCATCGCCGAATATGAGCGCCAGGCCCAGGGGGATGTCCAGATCACGATCGTCAACGATATGTCCACCCATATCGAGGCCGTGGTCCACGATCTGGAGAATAATATCATCACGGGCATGCTCCTCGTCTTCTTGACCCTCTTTTTGTTCATGGGCGGGGTGCGAAACGCCTTCTTCGTCGCCCTCAGCGTCCCCCTGAGCATGTTATTGTCGATCTTGGTGCTGGCCCTGATGGGGATCACCCTGAATATGGTGGTCCTCTTCGCCCTGGTCCTCTCTTTGGGGATGCTCGTCGACAACGCCGTAGTGGTGGTGGAAAATATTTACCGCTTCGCCTCAACGGGCATGCCGATTGCCGAGGCGGCGCTAAAGGGCACCACCGAGGTGGGATGGGCCATCATCGCCGCCACCTTCACCACCGTAGGCGCCTTCTTTCCCCTGTTGTTCTGGCCGGGGATCATGGGCGAATTCATGGGGTTTTTGCCCCTGACGGTGGTGATCACCTTGTTGAGCTCTCTTTTCGTAGCTCTGGTGATCAACCCCACGTTGTGCGCCACCTTGATGAAGCCCGATCCCGACGCCGAGTTGGAAGACGAATCGGTGCCTGATCTGCGCATCTACCGAATCTATCGCGCCACCTTGTCCTGGTCGCTGAAGCACCGCTTTTTCGTCACCTTCTTGACCATCGCCGCCCTCTTCGGTTCCTTTGCGGCCTACGGAAAGCTCAACCACGGCGTGGAATTCTTTCCCAACACCACCCCCGAACAATTCAGCGTCCAGCTCACCATGCCCGACGGCACCAACCTGGACGCCACCGACGAGGTGCTGCGCACTATGCAGGGGCCCATCGCCACTGAGCCCGACCTCGTCACGGCCTGGATCACCGACACGGGCACCCAGGGCGGCGGACAGGTCGGCGGCGGGGGGCAGGCGTCGCATTACGGACAGATCACCGTGGAGTTGAAGGCCCTCGAAGATCAACCCTCGAACCCCTTCGTCTTCATCGATCGCCTTCGCCGAGAATACACCTCCATTCCCGACGCCCAGGTCGTCGTCGACGTCCAGGATATGGGTCCTCCCACGGGCGATCCCGTCTCGCTGGAGATCGCAGGTGACGATCTGGAACAACTGGCCGCGATCTCGGAGCAGATCCGCCTTCGCATCCAGACCATTCCCGGCATCATGGATCTGAGCGACGATCTGGAGTTGACCCGGCCCGAGATCCACGTCGAGATCGACCGCCAGCGCGCGGCCATGCTGGGACTGAGCACCGACGCCGTCGCCCAGACGGTGCGCACCGCCATCGCCGGCACCGAGGCCGGGGTCTTTCGCGTCGACGACGACGAATACGATATCCTGGTGCGCCTCGACGAATTCAGCCGCAAGTCTCCCGAGGATATCCGCCACCTCACCGTGGTCAATCCCGACGGCTTCCACATCCCTCTGGAGGAAGTGGCCGCCGTCGACGTGCGCGGCGGCACGGGTTCCATTCGCCGAAAGGATCGCGAACGGGTGGTCACGGTCAGCGCCAACGTCGCCGACGGCTTCCTGGCCCCGGTGGTCCTGCAACAGGTCCAGGAGGAGCTCGAAGACCTTTCGCTCCCCGCCGGTTACGAACTTCGCTACGCCGGCGAACAGGAGGATATGGAGGACGCCTCCGAATTTTTGATCCGCGCCCTTCTGGCGGCCATCTTTCTCATCTCTCTTATCCTGGTGACGGAGTTCAACTCCGTGGTCCAGCCCTTCTTGATCCTCATCAGCGTCACCCTCAGTCTCATCGGCGTTTTGTGGAGTTTGGTCCTGACGGGTTTACCCTTCGGGGTAATCATGACCGGCATTGGGATCATCAGCCTGGCGGGAGTCGTGGTGAATAATTCCATCGTCCTCATCGACTATATCAACCAGCTCCGCGATCGGGGCTACGAGCGACGCGAAGCGCTGATCCGAGGTGGATTGGTGCGCTTTCGCCCCGTCGTGCTCACCGCCGTGACCACCATGCTCGGGCTGACCCCCATCGTCCTCGGAGTCAGCCTGGACTTCGTCAACACCCAGATCGTCTTCGGCGGCACCTCCGTTGAGATGTGGGGGCCCATGGCCAACGCCGTGGTCTTCGGACTTCTCGCGGCCACCATATTGACCCTCGTCGTCGTCCCCGTGATGTATTCGCTGCTCGACGAGATCTCTCAATTCGGACGCCGCATCATGAGTTTTGTTGCCGCCGCCGGCCTGGTGGTCTCCATCCTTCTGTTGGCCCTGCCCGCCTTCGCCGACGAAGGCCAGGCCCCTGACGTCGAAGTCGGCGACGAGGACGCACCGCCCATGGAATTGGACGACGAAGAAATCGAAGAGCCCCTGTTGCCCGAGCTCGAATCGGCACAGATCGAGCACCGCGATCTGGACGACGACGTCGTCGATACGGGGGTCCACATCCCCGTCGAGCGCACCCTCTCCCTTGAGGAAGCTCGCGAATTGGTGCGCCAACAACACTACGACGTCCAACTCGCACAGACCCGCGTCGAGGTCGCCGACGCCACCATCCGCCAGGCCTATGCAGCCGTCCTTCCCACCATCACCGCCAGCGCCAATTACACCATCTTTCAGGAAGAACGCACCGCCGAGCTCGGCCTGGATGGATTTTTTCAGGACATGCAGCAACAAGAACCCGACGAGGGCCCCACAGAGATCATCATCCAGCCCCGCACCGACTTTCAGTGGTCCTTGAGCGCGACCTTGAACCTCAATTTTCGCGCCTGGCCCGCCATCCGGCAGTCCTACGCCAACCAGAGCCTGGCCAATACGGAAGTAGAGGTGGTGCGCGAGGCCCTCGACGAGGCGGTGATCCAGGCCTATTTCAACCTCCTCTTGATGCGCCGCACCATCGATCTGGCCAATCAGCAGGTCCTCTCCGCCCAGACGCTCTTCGAGGCCACCCAACGACGCCTGGACGCCGGGGTGACCACCGAATTCGAACTCACCCGCGCCGAACTCGAGCTCCATCAGGCCGTCCAGGAATTGGAGACGGCGCGCCATCAATTCATCCAGATCCGTCAGGCCGTCGCCGAGGTGCTCCAGATCGAAGCCGACTTCGACGTCAGCGAGCCCGCCTCTCCCCCCCTTCCCCACCAATCGCCGGAGCAGTTGGAGGAGCGCGCCCAACAACAGCGCGCCGTCTTCGAGGCCGACCTGTGGAGCCAGGAGGTGGCCCACTTCGCAGAACGGGAAGTCCTGTACCGCTACCTTCCCACCCTGCAGGCAACCCTTAGCTACGGCGGCGGCCGGGGCACGGATATCCAGCCCGGCACGCCTCAGTGGATGATCATCTTCGGAGTGGAGTGGATCCTTTGGGACGGCGGCGTCCGCGGCGCTCAACGCGATCAGGCCCTGGCCGATCTGACGGCCGCACAGATCCGCGCCCAACAAACCCGTCATCAAGTGGGCTCCGAGATCCGACAGACCTTGGCCGAGATCGACGCCGCCCGCACCCAACTCGACAGCGCCCACACTCAACTCGAGCTCGCCAAGCGCAGCCTTCGCCAGGCCGAGATCGGCTTTCGCCACGGTGTCACCACCCAGCTCGACGTCATCACCGCCCGCGACCAATTCCTCATCGCCCAGCTCGCCATCCTCCAGGAACAACTCCAGGTCGACCTCACCACCTTTCGGCTGCTGACGCTGGTCGGCGATCTCGAAGCTCCCTAGGATTGTAGGTTGTCCGCTGCCCCCTCCGCCCGGCGCTGTACAGCGCTCCGGGCACCTCCCCGCACGCGGCTGACGATTGATCACAAGTCGGTGATGGTTTTGTCCTATCGCGGCGAGGCGAATATCGGCGGGAAACAACTAAAACAACAAAGGGGAAAAAAATTAATCGGAAGTCGGAAATCGGAAATTGAAAAACAGCGCGCGACGTCGGAGGGTGGATGTGATTTGTTGTCATCACCACCGACTTCGAAAAGCGAATTGCCTTCGAGCACCACTCACAGCGGCGATTGGTTCCTTCCGATTTCCGATTCCTCTTTTTCCTTTCTCATTTGTCGTTCGTAGTTGTGTATGATCGTGAGCCGCACGCGGGGAGGATCAATAACCTTCGATGGAGGTATGGAGTTTGCGTCGCAGGGCAGAAGACGTGGGTAGAAGCAATAGATCCTCCCCACAAGCTTCGCGCTGTGGGGAGGTCCCCGAGTGAACACGAGGGGGGAGGGGTACGCCGCAAGATCCAAGACTCCCACATTTCGCCAAACCACCATCGTTCTTAGCTTTATCGATCAGAAGCCCTTCGAGGTTACACAGTTTTTCACGGTCATCATCCTTGCACTTTGACGAACGCTAAATTAGTTCACTACACTCTCCGCTCGAACGACGAACCACCGAATGACGATGAGCGGCAACTGGCGGATATCCTCCAGCCCCGTGGAATAGAGGACGCCTTCGCGGCGGTTTTCTCCGTCAAGAAGTTCGTTTTGAATATTTCGAGGCCACCGCTCGTCGACGTGGTCCGGCATCGCATGGGCGATGTGACCGACAAAAAAAGGATTCGCGAACCGACAACGCAACAATTCAACAAGCGCTTGATGGTTCCAGGGTTGAGGAAGAGTCGTTACTGTCTCATCACCCGATTCCTTGTAGACGCGGGATTCTTCTCCCGTATGGCAAGGGGCAAATCAAGACATCAGGTCGAGGGTTTTCCTTCGGCTGTCCCGTCAATTTTTGCACGACACCTTCCTTGCTTCGCCAGACTTTGTGCGATCTGGGGTCCTACCACTCAAATCTTCTCCAAGGCGATGACTTCCTCAACCCTGGAGCCATCAATCGTTCTCCTCATCGATGTTCTGTAGATTTCAACGTGTTGATTTGTCCCCGAGGCTCGCTCATGGTTACCTTGCGCTTCCCCCTTGCATTGGTGCTCGGACTTATCCTCTTCATCGCCGCCGGCGGCTGTGGAGAACCGGATCGTGCTCAACATCGTGATTATGTTGCCGAACAAGTCTGTCGCGAGGCCGAACGATGCGACAACCTGGGTCACGGCGGTCTGCACGACAGCTACGACGATTGCATCATCGAGGAACAGAAGCGCTTCAACGATATCTGGCCCGAAAATCGCTGTGGTGACGGAAGAATGGACGCCGACGCCGTCGATCGCTGCCTCGATCGCGCCCTGGACGTCGCCTGTGATGGAAATTGGGCCGACTGGCTCAGCGCCGCCGATCGCTGCAATGCAGACACGGTCTGCACCAATTGAACTTCTCACGGGTGCGGTCGACTTCGGTGGCTCAACACCGCCCAAGCCCCTGTTCCCCTCACCATTATTTTTACCGTTCCCCCACCATCTCCCACAGTTTACCTGACCGGCACCGATGTGTATGCTCCGTCGGCGATGGGCGCTCGAAATTTCTCGTCGTCTCCATGGCGTGATGGTTCACCTTTGTATGTTATTGTCGATGCAGGTTAATTTATGTCTGTAGACCGAACCTCGGTCAGCCCCGAAACCGCTTCGGGGCCCGAGCATGTGGCGCTGAATCAAGGGGAACTCCTGAGCGCCGTGCGACGCGTGCGGGAGGTGGCTTATCTTGTGCGCGACACAACCTCTGGTGCCATCGGTGTCGGCTTTGAGGGCCACGCCGCTCTCGAGCGTTCATCGCGCTTCGAAGTCCTGGCAAGCCTTCCCCCACTATACCCGGAGTGGCTCGGCGACAGGGCTTTTTGCGAAGCCCACAACCTTCGCTTTCCCTACGTGGGCGGAGCGATGGCCAACGGCATCGCAAGCCCCGAGATGGTGGTGGCCCTGGCCAATAGCGGGATGTTGGGGTTTCTGGGCACCGCCGGGCTCTCCCTGAATCAGATCCGCGATTATGTGGGACGCACGCGCCGCGAACTTGACGGTACCGGCCGAAGCTGGGGCGCGAATCTCATCCACTCTCCGCAGCAGCCGTCGATGGAGATGGCCACCGTGGAGTGTTTCTTCGAACTCGGCGTCACCCGGGTGTCGGCCTCGGCCTTTATGAGCCTGACCCCCGCTGTGGTGCGTTACGCCGCCACGGGCCTTCGTCGGCTTTCGGACGGCTCGATTGAGCGCCGAAACCGCGTCTTCGCCAAGATCTCGCGTCCCGAGGTGGCCGCACATTTTATGCGCCCCGCCCCGGAGCGCCTGCTCCGCCCCCTGGTCGACAGCGGGCAATTGAGCGAAGAGGAGGCCCGACTGGCGGCTCGAATTCCCGTCGCCGAAGACATCATCGTCGAATCCGACTCCGGCGGCCACACGGACAACCGCCCCTTGAGCGCCCTCTTTCCCGTCATCGCTCGCCAGCGAGACCGCATCGCCCAACAATACGACGCAGCGGCCTCGATCAGACTCGGCGCCGCCGGCGGACTTGGAACCCCCGAAGCCATCGCCAGCGCCTTTTCGCTGGGCGCCGCCTTCGTCCTCACCGGCTCCATCAACCAGGCATCCGTCGAAGCCGCCCAGTCCCAGGCATCGAAAGAGCTACTCGCCAGCGCAAGCTTCTCCGACGTCACCATGGCCCCCGCCGGCGATATGTTCGAGATGGGCGTAGAGGTCCAGGTACTCAAGCGGGGCTCTTTCTTCGCCGCTCGGGCCAAGAAACTCTACGAGATCTACTCGCGCTACGACGCCATTGAGGAGATCCCCGCTGAGATACGTCAGAAATTGGAGCGTCAGATCTTCGGCGCCGATATGGAAGAGATCTGGGAGAGCACCCGCAGCTACTTCGCCAAACACGACCCCTCGGAGGTCGAACGGGCCGAAAGGGATCCCAAACACCGCCTCGCTCTCGTCTGCCGATGGTACCTCGGCCTGAGCAGCAAATGGCCACTAACGGGCGACGAAGATCGCCGCATGGACTACCAGATCTGGATGGGCCCCGCCCAGGGCGCATTCAACGACTGGGCCCGCGGATCCTTCCTCGAGAACCTGGAGAATCGAACCGTTGTTCAAATGGCCTTGAACCTTCTCGAAGGAGCGGCCATCATCACCCGCGCCCAACAACTCCGAACCTACGGCGCCCCGGTGCCAGCAAAGGCGTTCGACGCGAAACCCCAACGCCTCGCAGTCCAAAGCGAAACCCGATGAGGAGCCCGAAGACGCCACGAAAATTACCGATTTTCCTTTCCCACTGGATACGAATTCACTTTTGGACTGGGAAATAGGGCTTTCGGAGACGATGTGCTCCCGCGCATCGGCAGTCCTGCGCAGTCCGTCGCAGCGACTGCCGATAGCGAGGACACTATCGTCTCCGAAAAACCCTTTTTATGAGATGTCAGTATTTCAATATGTTATCGAGATAGCCGCATAGATACTGGCCGAGAGTGAATACGGATCGAGTGGGCCTTTCCACTTTTCGCCGTTCCGTTGTTATTCCCCTCGGCGATCGCTGAAGCTTTACTGATGTAAGGACGAATGATGCCAACCCAAACAGCTCATCCCCCGGTGGCCATCATCGGCGCCAGCGCTCTCTTTCCGGAGTCCGCCGGCACCACTCCGTTCTGGCAGAATATCCTCGACGGAAGAGATCTGATCACAGACGTTCCACCCACGCACTGGTTGACCGAGGACTATTACGATTCCGAGCCGGGAGACGCCGACAAAACCTACGCAAACCGCGGCGGATTCTTGCCCGATATAGAATTCGACCCCGTCGAATACGGCATCCCCCCCAACGTCATCCCCGCCACGGACACCACGCAACTGATGGCCCTCATGGCCGCCAAAAAGGTATTGGAAGATGCCTTCTCCACCCAATTTCGCGACGTCGACAAGAGCCGGATGAGCGTCATCCTCGGCGTCACGGCCGGCCAGGAGTTGCTCATTCAGGCCGCCGCCCGCCTGCAGCGTCCCCAGTGGCAGGCGGCGCTCAGAGAACACGGACTCGCCGAAGACGACGTCCAGGCCATCTGCGACCGGATCGCCGACAAATACACACCCTGGCAGGAGAGCACCTTCCCGGGACTTCTCGGAAACGTCGTCGCCGGCCGCATCGCCAACCGCTTCGATCTGGGCGGCACCAACTGCATCACCGACGCCGCCTGCGCCTCCTCGCTTTCGGCCCTGTCCATGGCCCTCGACGAGCTGTATCTGGGCCACTCCGACGTCGTCCTCACCGGTGGGGTGGACTGCTTCAACGACATCTTCATGTATATGTGCTTTACCAAGACCCCGGCGCTGTCGAAGACCGGCGACTGCCGGCCCTTCTCCGACGGCGCCGACGGGACGCTCCTCGGCGAGGGATTGGGGATGTTCGCTCTCAAGCGACTCGCCGACGCCGAGGCCGACGGAGATCAGATCTACGCCGTCATCCGCGGGCTCGGATCGTCTTCCGACGGCCGCTCCCTGTCGGTCTACGCCCCCCTCCCCGAGGGGCAGGCCAAAGCACTAAGGCGCGCTCAGGAGCGCGCCGGCGTCGCCCCGGAGACCATCGAACTCGTCGAGGCCCACGGTACGGCCACCAAAGCCGGCGACGTCGCAGAGTTCCAGGGGCTGTGCCACGCCTTTTCTCCCGAC
>SLPW01000356.1 GCA_007131755.1 Myxococcales bacterium
TCAGCCCCGACGTCGTCTTCGCCCTCGAAATCGAGCCCGGACAGGTCGGCGTCGTCGAGGTCTACACCCCCTTCGACAACACCATGATCTATATGTTCGAACAGTGCCCGGACCTCGACATCGGCGAAGCTTATAGCTGCCAGGAGCCCACGGGACATACGGTCGAACAACTGGACGGCCAGGTGCGCCGCTCCTTCTGGTATGAAAACTCCGGAAGCCAACAGGAGACGGTCTATATCGTGGCCGACAGCGCCGTCGGCGCCCAGAGCGACGGCGCCGTCATCGACATCACCATCTCCGATCAGATCTGTACCCCCGGCCAATCGGTGTGCAGCGACGGCGAACTGGGCGAATGCTCCATTCAGGGCACCCACTTCCTCACCGACAGCGACCGCTCCTGTGCCCTTGGCTGCTACTCCGACGACCCCACCGATGGATTCTGTCAGGCCAAGCCTCATAGTGTCTGCGACGACGCCGAAGTCTACGACGGACCCCTGCTCGAATCCTATACCTACGATATCATCGACTTTACAGGCCCCGAAGACTGGGACACCGGCAACTGCCTCAACACATCCATCGGCTCTTCCAGAGACGAAGAATTCGACGGTCGCACCGCCTATTTCGCCGTCGATCTTCTGGAAAACGAACGCCTCAACGCCAACCTGGCCAGCCAGTTCAACGCCGGGCTTTGGCTGCGCGACGGCTGTGAGGGCTTCTGCCATGTGGCCTCCAACCAATCCGACGACGTCGAATCCCTCCAATATATCGCCGACGAAGACCAGACCGTCTACGTCGTCGTCCACGCCGTCGAAGACGATATTGAATTCGGCGAATTCACCCTCGATCTCACCGTCGATGAACCCCTATGTGAGGGATACGACGCCGGCCACGTACTGGGATGCACCGACGACGACGCCATCCAATTCTGTGTGGGATCCGATTACGCCGATCGCTACTACTGCGACGGGGAATGCCAGGACGGCACCTGCGTCGACCCCACCGGGGATAGCTGCGTCGACACCATTCCCATCTCCTCCGGCGATACCTTCGAGGGCTCCTTCGGCGACGTCTCCAATCGCATGAGACATCTCGAGTGTGGCGGCCAAGACTTCGACAGCACTCCCACCGGACCGGATACGATCTTCGAACTCGAAATCGACGAGCCCAATCAGCTCATCCAGATCGAGCTGAGCACTTCCTCCGACTCCGCCGGTATCTATCTGCTCGACGACTGCCCCATCGGAAAAGATAGCGACGACTTCAGCGATGAATGCGTCGCCGGCGCCATTCCCTCCGATGAACATATAGACTTCTTCGTCGACGAGGCCGGCACCTACTTCCTGGTCGTCGATAGCTCCAATCAACAGGACAGCGCCGACTTCACCCTCGACGTCGACGTCGTCCACAGTAATTGCTTGCCGGACTCGCTACGCTGTTTCGGCAACGAACTCCAGAGCTGCGACGCCGACGCATCCGGCGACTTCGACTATCAGACCATCCAGAGCTGTGCCCACGCCTGTGACGACGACCACCTCTTATGCGTCGGACCGGAAGACCCCAATAATAGCTGTGGAAGTGCTCTGACGATCTCCTCTCCCGGCCGTATCGTCGACGACTTCGACCGCTTCCTCGGCGCCGTCCCCCTCGCCAATTGTTTCGACTCCTTCACCGAGGGCCCCGACGCCTTCTACGAAGTCGAACTCGCCCCCCAGCAAGGACTCATCGTCGAAGCTCAGACCGACGTGGGCTCCAATGAGGTCGGCCTCTACCTGGCCGAGGGATGCCTGGGCTTCGACGACGAATGCGATACCAGCGTCCAATTCGAAAACGACGGCGTCCTCGAATACTACTCCCCCCAGGGGGGCACCTATATGCTCGGATTGTATGGAATCTCCGACTTCGACTCCGGAGAGTTCATCCTCGACTTCGATCTCTTCGACGGCGAATGCGATCCCGAAGCAGACAACGTCTGCATCGGCGAAACGGCCGAGCAATGCAACCACCTCGGCGTGCTGGAGACCATCGAATGCGACTACGGCTGCGACGAGGGCCAATGCCTCGAAAGAGTCGGCAACTTCTGCGAGCGGCCCTTCGATATCGACGAGCTCGGAACCGTCGACTCCGACGGCATCATCCACTTCGAGCACGACGACAACCTCGCCGGCTACGACGACGGCTACAACCCCGCCGATGACGGCGATAGCTGTACCGGCAGCCAGGGAGCCGGACCGGACGTCGTCTTCGCCTTCGAGGGCTTCGCCGGCGACGAAGTGGAGCTGACCCTGACCAGCCAATTCGACGGCCTCATCTGGGTGACCACCGATTGTGAAGACGCCGCCGCTTCCTGCATCGCCGGGGCCAACGACGTCTTCGGACCCTCTACGGACAGCCCCGAACAATTGTCGTTCACCGTCCCCCATCATGGCACCTATTACGTCATCGCCGACGCCGTCCACAGCGCCGCCACCGGCGACTTCACCCTGGAGGTCGCCATCGACCCCGGTGACCGCCTCACCGATCCCGCCCTCTACATAAGCGACGATCCCATCGAACTGCAGGCCCCCGTCGAAGAGCAGGACCAGGCCTACTTCGACATCGAAAATCAGGGTCAAATGGAGTTGACCTTCCAGATCGACGAAGACGCCGACTGGCTCGAAGTCGATCCCGAAGACGGACTCGTCGATGGCGAGGCATCGACGACCATCACCCTCACCGCCACCTGCCCCGAAGACGAAGGTACTTACCAGGAGACCCTGGAGATCTCCTCCAACGCTCCCTTCGACTCCACCGCCGAGGTCGACGTCACCCTCGACTGCGAAGACGACGAATAATCCCCATATCTCCCTGCGCAGGGTACATCACGTGGGTAGAGACCATTGATCCTCCCCACAAGCCTTGCGCCGTGGGGAGGTGCCGAAGCGAAGCGTAGGCGGAGGGGTCCGCCCTACCCGTCTTCACAGCAGATTCGCCGCGATCTCCGCGAGCTCCGATCTCTCTCCCTTGAACAGCGAGATCGTCGCCGCCAGGGACTGCGACTTAAAGCGGTTGACCACATAGGTCAGCCCGTTGGACTCGCTGTCCACATAGGGATTGTCGATCTGGTAGGGATCGCCGGTGAGCACGATCTTCGTTCCCTCTCCCACACGGGTCAAAATCGTCTTGACCTCGTGAGGCGTCAGGTTCTGCGCCTCGTCGACGATCATGAATAAATTGGGCAGCGAACGACCCCGGATATACGTCAGGGGCTCGATCTCGATGATCCCCATGGAGCGCAATTCGTCGGCCCCCTGCCCTGCGCGCCTGTCGGCGTGGCTGATCCCCATCAGATATTCCACGTTGTCGAAGATGGGACGCATCCAGGGATCGAGCTTCTCCTCCACCGTCCCCGGCAGATAACCGATATCGCGCCCCATGGGAAAGACGGGGCGGCTGACCACCAATTTGTGGTGGCGCTGCTCCTCGGTGACCTTCTGGAGGCCGGCGGCAATGGCGAGCAGGGTCTTTCCCGTACCCGCCTTTCCGATGAGCGTCACCAGATCAATATCGTCGTCCAGCAACGCATCCAGCGCAAAGGCCTGCTCCTTATTTCGCGGACTGATCCCCCACACCCGATCGTGGGTCCCGGCCAGGGGCCAGATCGTGGCCCACTCCGCATCGTCATCCTCCAGGGTCAAACGGCCCAGCGAATTCTGGGGGCCGTCCTCGTGGCGAAGCCACACGTATTCATTGGTATAAAATCCGTGCCCCGTCCCGGAGTAGCCGTTGACCCGCCGCGCCGAAAGATCGGCCAGATCGACCTCCAGACATCCCTGGGCGTGCAGATCGTCGATCCATGCGTTGGGCACTTCGATCTCCGACGCTCCCGGATAGAGCTCTTCAATGGTCGCCAGATCTTCTTCTTCGTAATTTCTGGCGTCCAGCCCCAATACGTCGGCTCGAACCCGAAGATTGACGTCCTTGGTGATCAGCGTGCACGCAACGTTGGGCTCCTGGCGCTTTACATGCAGCGCCGCGCTGAGGATCAGATTGTCCTTTTTGTCGGAGTGCAAAAACTGGGATGCGTCATCCCCGGTTGCAAAGGAGACCTTCAGGGTGCCTCCACCCTCAATTTCTACGCCGTCTCTCAGACTTCCCTGAGTACGGTACTCGTCGAGGATTCGGCTGACCTCGCGGGCGTTTCTTCCCAGCTCGGAGAGCTCGCGCTTAAAGGTATCGATCTCCTCGATGACGTAGATGGGAATGATGACCTTATTGTCGGCGA
>SLPW01000537.1 GCA_007131755.1 Myxococcales bacterium
AAGGCCCCCGCCATCAATCTGGCGGGGGCCTTGTTCTTTGGTCTTCAGTGAACTGCCGTCAGTCAAAGATCCAGCGGTGGATGAGAATTCCCACGATCAAAGCCGGCAAGAAGAACAGCGCCGGAGTGACCATTCCCGCGGCGGCGACGATGCCCGGACCGGGACAAAAACCGGCCAGGCCCCATCCGACGCCGAAGACGGCGGCTCCGATCAGGAGCGACGGGGTGATCTCGGTACGCGTGGGAATGCGAAATCGCTTTCCGAATTGAGGGCGCTCGCGGCGCCGTACGATCTGAAGGGCGCCTGCGTAGACGACGATGGCCCCGCCCATCACAAACGCCAGGCTTGGATCCCAATTGCCGAAGACGTCGAGAAAGCCCAACACCTTCTCCGGCCGGGTCATCTCAGAGATGCCCAGGCCGAGGGCGAATACGAATCCGGAGAGTAAAACGATGAGTTGTCGTATCACGACAGACCTCCGAATGCGAAGATATGGTTAGTGACGTAAACCGTGGCCGCAGCGGCGATCATAAACGTCACCGTGGCCAGGATGGAGCGCATCGACAGCCGAGGGATCCCGCAGACGCCGTGGCCACTGGTACAGCCGTTGCCCAGGCGGGTTCCAAAGCCGACGAGCAATCCGGCGGCGATCGCCAGAAGTGGCGAGATGCTGAGCTCGGTCATCACGAAGTCGCGCTCAACGAGGGTCTGGGCGCCGACGAGGACGAATCCGCCCAGGACCAGGCCGCCCAAAAAGGTGGCCTGCCAGGCCGGGGGATTGCCCTCGCTCTTCTTCAACGCCCCGCTCAAAATGCCGCTGATGCCGGCGATCCGCCCCTCGAAGAGCATCATCATCGCGGCGGCGAGCCCGATGAGGACGCCACCGATGGTGGCGGCGATGGGGGTAAATTCAGTCATGGTTTCTTCTCCTAAAGATGGTTCCGGGTACAAAGAAGACGCCGGGGTAGCGAAGGCCCCGGCCGCGAGCGCGATGCGCTCGTCGACGAGCCGGGGCCTTCGTTATCTCAAGCTTCCTCGAGGACCAGGGTTTCCTTATCCATCGTCTCCGGCCGAAAGACGTTGACCGGGATACGCAGATAGGCTTTGTCGTTATCCTCTTTCTCGGGCAGATTTCCGGCGTCGATATTGACCTGCAGGCTCTGCAGCAGCAGTCGCGGCGCCGACAGTTGAGCGTCGCGCTCCTGGCGAGCCTCCACGAACTCCTCTTTGGTACGGGCGGCGGGCAGAAAGACGTTATTTTCCTTCTGCTCTGCCACCGTGGCCTCATAGGCCACCTCTCGTCCGCCCGGCTGGTAGTCGTGGCCCACGAAGGTGCGAGTGTCGTCCGGGAGGGCGTAGATTCGCTCCGTCACCGACTCGTACATATCCTCGGCGCTTCCTCCCGGGAAGTCGCACCGTCCCGTCCCGAAGTCGGGCATAAACAGGGCGTCTCCCGTAAAGGCGGCGTCGTCGATCACGTAGGTGGCACAGGCCGGGGTATGCCCCGGGGTGTACATGGTGCGGATCTCGAGGCTTCCGGCCTCGATGACCTCCTCGTCCTCCAGAAGTTCGTCGAATTGACGCCCGTCGGTGGGAAAGTCCTCCGGGAGGTTGAAGACCTTTTTGAACAACTCCTGGACGTCCGTGATCTTGGCGCCGATGGCGATCTTGGCCTCCGGGAAGCGCTCCTTGATGCGCCGGGCTCCCGAGAGGTGATCGGCATGGGCATGGGTCTCCAGGATATAGTGGAGCTTCAGGTCTTTTTCCTCGACGAAGTCGGCGGCCATATCGGCAGACTCCGTCCACACCGCCGACGCCCCGGGCTCGTAGTCGAGCACCGGATCGATGACGACGGCGTCTTTCGTCTCCTCGTCATAGACCACGTAGGTCAGGGTATAGGTTCGCTCGTCGAAAAAGGGCTGGATCTTCTGGGTGGTCATGATGTTCTCCTCTATCGTTATGAGAACCGCCTCCGTTCCATTTCGGAGGCCGGCGATTGACTCGCCACAACCCTAATGCGAAGACCGTGCCAACCGTTTTTCGTGGAAATTTAGGGGCCTATGCGACAATTGTGTTTCAACTCCCGTTTCTATATGTTTCACATGAACAACCGGGCTCGGATTCATTGGTGATTACTTAAGCAAGCGTTCAACCCCTGGTGCACGACGTCCGTGACCCCGGGCTCCTTGAACAACAGTCGGCCGGGGCTACGACAGAAGCAGAACGCACATTGCTTCTTAAGTCGTGGCGTCGCCCCCCCCCCCAGTTCCCACAGGAAAAACATGAGCGACAGAGTCTTGCAACACCCCCGACGAGAGCACGAAAACTTCTTCGGCATGGTCACCGCTTCCCCTCAGATGAAGGGGTTTTTCCGGCTCGTAGAAAAGGTCGCCCGCTCCGACACCAGTGTTCTGGTACGCGGTGAGTCGGGGACGGGAAAGGAGCTTGTGGCAAGGGCGATACACGAACTGAGCGACCGGGCGGACCGTCCCTTTCGGGCCGTCAACTGCGCCACCTTTACCGGGGAGTTATTGGCCTCCGAGCTCTTCGGGCATGTGCGCGGCGCCTTTACGGGCGCCGTCGACGACCGCAGGGGCCTCTTTGAACTGGCCGACGGAGGGATCATCTTCCTCGACGAGATCGCCGAGATCCCCTTTGAGATTCAAGCCCGGCTGCTTCGGGTACTTCAGGAGCAGACCTTCGTTCCCGTGGGAGCCACCAATCCTCGAAGCGTGGACGTCCGGCTCGTGGCGGCCACCAACAAGGCCCTTCGCCGAGCGGTGGCAGAAGGAAAATTTCGCGAAGACCTGATGTACCGGATCCGGGTGGTACCCATCTTCCTTCCCCCCCTGGTACAACGCGAGGGGGACGTGGAGTTGTTGAGCTGGCACTTCATCGACGAGTTCAACGCAGACCGCAGAATGCCGCGCTACATCGAGGGCATCCACCGCGACGCCTTCGAAGCTCTTTTGGCCTATTCGTGGCCCGGCAACGTGCGCGAGCTTCGAAACGTCATCGAATACGCCTTCGTCATCGGTGACGGCCCGGTGCTGACGATCGACGAGTTGACCCCGGAGCTTCGCGGCGAGCCTCCTCCGAGCA
Source organism: Myxococcales bacterium (assembly GCA_007131755.1). GTDB lineage: Bacteria > Myxococcota_A > Bradymonadia > Bradymonadales > Bradymonadaceae > SLJM01. The sequence continues at coordinate 3,103 of SLPW01000537.1, forward strand.
GGAAGTTGGACCGTGAGGAAGACGCCGAAAGCAATGAGCGCCGCCGCATCATCGCCGCTCTGGGAGCCACCGGCGGCCACCGGGGGAAGGCGGCCGAACGCCTCGGCATCAGCCGCACCACTCTGTGGCGGAGGATGAAGGAGTTGGGGATCGGCGAAGAAGGCGAAGAAGGCGAAGAAGGCGAAGAAGGCGAAGTCGAAGACGATGAGCCTTCTCCCCACTAAACGTTTCAAACCGAAACACACACCTGTTTCAAGCCAAACCAAAACCGGGATATAGGACCGCATTTTCCCACGATCCGGGGTTGGCCCGATCCTTGCGTCTACGTTTCTCGACGAGTCCAGAACCCACCGTGCCGGACGGGCCGGCGCGGTCGGTGATGGCCCAAAACCAAGAGGAACGACGATGCATACCAAAGAGATCACGAGCCAAGAGCAGATCGAAAAGCTGATGACCAAAGGGGGGCCAGCGGCGCTCATCGACTTCTGGGCGAGCTGGTGTGGTCCCTGCCAGGCCATGGCCCCGGTCTACGAAAAGGTGGCGGAGTTGATGGCCGACGAGCCGGTGGAGTTTTTGAAGGTCAACACCCAGAAGCACCCCGATATCGCGGCGGCCTTCAATGTGCGCTCCATCCCCACAATCGTGGTCGTCGCTGACGGCGAAGTTCAGAACGTGATGGTGGGGCTCCAAGATCACCTGAGCCTGAAGAGGGTCGCCGAGCGGGTGGTGAGCGATGCCAACGGAGAGGGCCTTCTCAAGCGGATCTTCGGTTGGTGAGTCGTAGGAGCAACGCCCAGCATCTATGGGCGCTCCGATAGCAGTTAGCTATCGGCTCCAGGCGGCGCAAGAGCCGACGGAAGGAACGCACATCATGAGTAATAAGGACGATTCCAAAATTCGCCTCGGACTGCGCGAAAACTGGGCCCAATTTTCCCTGCTGGTGCTGATCAACGCCTTCGTGGGGGCCATGGTGGGCCTGGAGCGAAGTATCCTCCCCGAGATCGGAGAGGAGGAGTTCGGGATTGCCGCCCGCTCGGCGATCCTGTCCTTTATCGTCGTCTTCGGAATGACGAAGGCCGCCGCCAACTACTTCGCCGGCCGCCTCTCCGATCGCTGGACTCGAAAGGGAGTGTTGGTGGCGGGGTGGGTGGTGGCGAT
>SLPW01000238.1 GCA_007131755.1 Myxococcales bacterium
CAATTTCCCTGGCATTTCTGAGTCCGAACGTCGTGATCGTCGGCGATATTTTGCTGGCTAGTGGTACTCGACAGAAGTCTTAAACCACTCTTCGGCGGTTCTGAACGACGATCTCTTCGCCCAGTCCTCGCCGAATACGGCTCAGGACTTCCGCCGAGCACCACAAGGGAGAATAGACCGTGGCCAATGGGCCGGAATTGATCGGGGAGTTGCCCGCAGTGGACCTTCGCGTAGCTGCAATGGCGATGGGGAAGCGGTGGCCTGTGGTGTATCGCCGAAGCGGTGAGGAGGCATTTCTGGCGATTGGGCCACAGCAAATGCCGTCACGCACCGAAGTGGAGCGAGCGCTGACAGAGCATCGCGAACTCCGAGCGGTGGGATGGGTTTCGTTTTCCTCACGAAGAGAGTGGAATCGTTCCGAGTGGAGGGACTTTTCGCGAAACGCGTTCTTCGTACCCTCTCTGCTCGTCCTGGAGAGAGATGGGCGGCAAAATGCCATCGCCTTCGGTGAGAGAGAGGAGCGAGAGAATCTCTTTGGACTGCTCGGTCAATTGCGGTCACTTTCGCCAGGGGAGGTGAACCCCGAAGAGGGTACACTCTTGATGGAGGAGGTGGATCGAGAGCGATTTCGACGAAATGTGGCGCAGGTGGCCGGGGGGGATGGAGTCGAGAAAGTGGTGATGGCGCGCCGCATGGAGGTCTGTTGGGAGAGGGGCTTCGACGTGGCGGGGGTACTGGCAGATCTGGAGAGGAATTTCCCTCAGTGTACGAGCTACCTCATTGCGCCGGGAGCAGGAGAGGTATTCTTCGTGGGAGCTACTCCGGAGCGTCTGGTCACGGTGCGAGAAGGATATGTGGAGACGATGGCTCTGGCGGGTACGGCGGCACCGCAGACGGAGGATCTGTGCAGGTTGGGGCGAAGAAAGGAGCAACGAGAGCATGCCTTTGTGGTGGACTATATCTTGCGGCAACTCGAGGACCACACTCAATGGCTCGATAGTGGCGAGGAAGAGGTGATGAAGTTGCGCAACGTGCACCATCTGAAGACGCCGATTGCGGGACGGTTAAAGGACGGGCGAGGGGTCTTGCAAGTGGTGGAAGCGCTGCATCCGACGCCAGCGGTCTGCGGTGTGCCTCGAGAGGAGGTGGAGCCACTGATCGCGGAGATGGAGGGATTTGATCGCGGATTGTACGCCGGAGCCATGGGCTGGATGGATGCAGATGGAGATGGGGAATTCGATGTATTGCTTCGCTGCGCGCTGATCGACGGCTCGAGGGCGACGATTTTCAGCGGGGCGGGCATTACGGCCGAAAGTGACGTGGACGAGGAGACGGAAGAGACGGCCCAAAAGGCGGAGGCTATGCTCCAGGCGCTCGACTGCGGTCGGCGGGGAGGGAAGAAGTGAGTCAGACGATTAACGCCCTGTGGGCACAGGCTGCAGTGGACGAACTCCACAGACAGGGGTTGCGCCATGTGGTCATCTCTCCCGGTTCGCGCTCTACCCCGCTGGTGGTGGCTTTTTTTCGCCATCCGGGGATTGTCGATCTGTCGGTGGTCGACGAGCGAAGTGGAGCGTTTTTTGCGCTGGGCCTGGCGCAGGCAACATGCCGGCCGGTGGCGCTGGTATGTACATCGGGTACGGCGGCAGCTCACTATTATCCGGCGGTCTGCGAGGCGTCGCGCCGTGGAGTACCGCTTCTGCTACTGACCGCAGATCGGCCTCCTCGATTGCAGGACTGCGGAGCCTCCCAGGCGATGGAGCAACAGAAGTTATTCGGAAGCCACGTTCGCTATTTCCATCAAGTGGGCAAGCCGGAGGCGACGGAGGAAAAATTCTGCTATCTGCGCCGTCTGGTGGCCCGAGCGATGCTTCAGGCCGAGCGATGGGAGCCGGGCCCGGTACACCTGAACGTTCCGTTTCGAAAGCCGCTGGAGCCCATTGATGTGGCCCAGGAGCACCGGGACGCAGTGCCGGAGTCCTTCCTGTCGGATCCGTCGCCATCTGTGGCGGGAAGAGCGGGAGAGGCTCCTTTTCTTCGCACTTTTTTGCCGCGAAGAGCTGTCGATCCCGAGGCGGTGCAGGTGGTGGCTGATCTGCTCAGCAAGGCGAAGAAGCCGCTCATTTACCACGGGACGTATCGAGGGCCGGTGATGGCCCATGAAGATGAGTTGGAAGCATTCATCAGGGAGACCTCCATTCCACTGGTGGCGGAGGTGACGTCGGGATGTCGGTTCGTCGATGGAGCGCTGGCATCAGGCGACGTGCTCTTCGAGAGCTCACTCTACGAGAGGCATCGTCCGGATCTCGTCATTCGGCTGGGGATGGCGCCTGTGGGGTGGGCTGCGAAGGGGAGGATCGGAGAGTGGAAGGAGGTGAAGACGGTGGTAGTCGGCCCCCAACTCGAGGTGTCCGACCCACAGGGGCGGGCGGCGATGCAGATCATCGGCGAGGAGGGGGAATTTCTGAGCTTATTGTCGAGGGCGCTGCAGGAGCGCGAGCATGAGGGCGATGAATGGGCTGCCTTTGGCGAGATTCACCAGCAGGCCGACCTGGCGGTAAGGCAGACGGTGGAAGAGGTGAACGTGAGTTGTTGTGGAGGATGCCCGTCTCTTTTGGCGACATGGGGGACGATCCTGGAGAAGGTCCGAGAGGCCGAGGCAGCGCTGTACCTGTCGTCGGGGATGGTGCTACGCGATGCAGATAGCTTCGGGGTCCAGAAGGGCGGGGCCGTTGCCGTCTTCTGCAATCGAGGGCTCAACGGAATCGACGGGGTGATCGCCTCCGGGCTCGGTGTGGCGCTGAAGAAGAAGACGCTGATCGTGGTGGGAGACGTGGCTTTTCGCCACGACTTCTCCTCCCTCTTTCTGGCCCGGGAGTTGGGGCTCGATGCCACGGTGCTCGTCGTGGATAACGGGGGAGGGGCGATCTTCGATTATTTGCCCATTTCATCCTTCGAGGACGTACATCGAAGGCATTTCTTGACCACGGGCCGGCTCAAAGCGGAGGAGTTGGTGGGCCATGATTCGTTGGCGGTGGTGGAGGACGTGCAGAGTCTTCGAACGGAGCTGGAGCAAAGCCTTCATGCTCCTGGGCTTCAGGTCGTGGTGCTGAGGGTGGATCGGCAGGAGGAGAAACAGTGTCGAGAGGGGCTTCGCCAGTTGATGGCCCGACGTGTCGACGAGGTGACGGGAGGTCAAAGATGACGAGCACGGCCGGCGCAACAACGCCCGACGCCTCGCCAGTGAAGTTATGGGTGATGGCGGCCCGCCCAAAGACCCTTTCGGCGGCCTTCGTGCCCGTGATGGTGGGAACGGCGGTGGTCTATTCCCACGGGGGATTTGCACCGCTTGTCGCATTGGCCGCTCTGGTCGCGGCGGGGTTGATTCAGATCGGCACCAATTTCGCCAATGATTATTTCGACTTTCAAAGCGGGGCCGACAATGAGGACAGGCTCGGTCCCACGAGGGTGACGCAGGCAGGGTTGATCGCTCCGAAGGCGGTGAAGAGGGCGACGGCGCTGACCTTTTTTCTGGCCTTCTTGGTGGGGCTGTATCTGGTGTACGTCGGCGGGTGGCCGATCTTCGTCATCGGCGTGGCCTCCATTCTATCGGGCGTTGCCTACACGGGAGGACCCTATCCGCTGGGATACCACGGGCTGGGCGATCTCTTCGTATTCATCTTCTTCGGGCTCGTCGCCGTGACGGCCACCTATTACGTCCAGGCCTCGAGTTGGTCTTCGGAAGCACTGGTGGCGTCGGTGCCCATCGGACTTCTGGCGACGGCGATCCTGGTGGTCAATAACTATCGAGATATTGAGACCGATGAGTTGGCCGGCAAGCGAACCCTGGCGGTGCGAATCGGCCCTAGAGCTACGCGTTGGCAATACGGGGCGATGCTTCTCTGTGCCTATGCAGTGCCGGTGGTGCAATGGGGGTGGATGGGCGGATCCGTGGGGCTTCTGCTTCCCCTGTTGAGTTTTCCCGTTGCTGTGAATCTGATGCGCCGAGTTGCAAGTGCAAAAGGGGCGCAACTGAACGAAGTGCTGGCGAGCACGGCGAAACTACTGGCCATATTCGGCGTCCTATATGCCGGGGGATACCTGTTGTGATGAACTCGCGTCTTATGCAGGCATCAGGGGAGGTTCTCGCCGTAGAGGTGCGACGGCATGGGCTGACGATGCGCAGGCCCTTTCGAAGCGGAAGCGCTGAGATTGGCGAACGAGAAGTGGTGCTCCTGTGCGTGCGGTGGGGCTTCGAGGATGGCCAGGCCCTGGGCGTCGGAGAGGTGGCGCCGCTTCCGGGGTGGTCCGCCGAGAGTCTGGAGGAGTGTCTCGAAGTGCTCCAGGAGTCATCGACGGGCGAACTCGTCGAGCGGGCGCAGGGGCTGAATGCACTTCGGTGTGGACTGCAGATGAGTCGCCTCCATGCGCTGACGAGGCATCAGGGATGTCATCTGGCCGACCTCTTCGCCGGAAGTGAGGGCTGTGCGAAGGCAAGAGTTACCTGTCAGTCGACCATCGGAAGTGCGGCAATGGAGCAGACGCTGGAGCGCGCCGCCGAAGCCATCAGCAGGGGATTTGGGGCCCTGAAACTCAAGGTGGGGGCACGGCCGTTGGATGAGGATTTGCGGCGGCTTCGGGCTCTTCGAGAAGAATTTCCAAGAGTGACGCTCCGCGTCGATGCCAATCGAAGTCTTGGTAGAAGGGAAGCGAAGAGATTTCTTCGGGCTGTCGCGAAGCTCGATGTGGATTTGATCGAGGAGCCGATTGGCGCCGAAAGCCTGGAGGAATTGTGCGATTTTGCACAAGAGACGGGGGCCCCGCTGGGAGCAGACGAGACCCTTGAAGGGGAGACTGATATCTCGGCGGATCGTCTGCGCGGTCTGCGGGCGGTGGTGCTCAAGCCCACTTCCCTGGGGGGATTCGATCGAGCTTTCCAGTGGGCAAGAGCGGCGAAGACTGCAGATGTGGAGCCCATCTCGAGCACTCTTTTGGAGTCGTCTATCGGGCGTCAGTTCATCGCTGAGTTTGCCGCGGGGACCGACGCTGTCGACGGCCCCCAGGGGTTGGCGACGGGCCGCCTTTTTTTATCGGATATCTTCGAGGAGCCCCTGCGAGGGGGGAGCTTCGACATTGCCAGGGGGCGAGCGGAGCTGAATCGACTCGCCGTGGAGGGTTGGTGATGGAGGCGAGCCTTTTGAAAGATGCCCTTGATCGGCCGCATCGACGGGCCTTTTCGTTTCGGGGGCGAAGTTGGAGTTACGGGCAGTTGGGCTCTATGGCCGAAGGGCTGGCCTGTCGTCTCGAGGAGCTGGGGGTGGAGAAGGGCGATCGGGTGGCATTGGTGGCGCCGAATAGCCCGGCCTGGGTGGTGATGGCCCATGGAATCTTCTGGTTTGGCGCGACGGCGGTCCTGATCCACCACGGGTCGACGCCGCAGGAGGTAGAGGAGATGATCGCCAGGAGTGGAGCCGATCTCGTCTTGAGACGGTCTGACGTCGAGCAATGGGTAGGCGTCGAAGAGGGCGAAACTCCGGGGGAGAAGCGGCCAGGGCATAAAAGGACTCCCCATCGGTGGCGATCGGAGGAGATACTGGCCATCGTCTTCACCTCCGGAACGACGGGGAGACCAAAGGCGGTGGCATTGACAGTCGATCAATTTGTTGCCTCCGCCTCTGCCTCGGCCATCCGACTGGGGAGAAACTGCGACGAGCACTGGCTATGTCCGCTGTCGCTGTCCCATATCGGTGGATTCTCCATTGTCATCCGCAGCGTGTTGTACGGGACGTCATTCGAGTTGTGTGAACGATTCGACGAGGAGCAGATCTGGAAGACGCTGCAAGGGGGACAGGTGACGGCGGCATCGCTGGTTCCCACCATGCTGCATCAGTTGTTGAAGGAGGCCAAAGGACGTAGGGCGAAGGGGCTTCGCTTTGCCCTGGTCGGGGGAGGGCCGGTGTCGGGAGATGAGCTTCGGCGGGCAAGGCGCCAGGGGATCCCGGCGGTTCCCACCTACGGAATGAGTGAGGCCTGCTCTCAAGTAGCCACGCTGGGGCTCGACGAGTGCGGGCGGTCGTTGGATAGCGCGGGACGAGCACTGCCGGGCATGGAGATCGCAATCTTCGATGCGAATGGGAAGAGGATGGGACCGCAAGAGGTGGGAAGGATAGGGATCAAGGGTTCGGCGGTGATCGACTCCTACCTCGACGAGGAAGCCCCGAAGTGCAAAGGCTATTTCCTAACCACAGATATGGGCTATGTCGACGAGGAGGGATATCTCTTCGTGGAACACCGGTTGGGGGAGCGAATCGTCACCGGTGGAAAGAACGTTGATCCCCTGGAGGTGGAACGCTGCTGTCGTCGCCGGCCCGAGGTGGACGACTTGGTGGTGGTGGGCGTCGATGACCCCCGGTGGGGCCAGGTCGTAACCGCGTTGGTACGTCTGGAAGAATCGGCGCAGATGACCCTGGAAGAGCTACAGACGAACGTGCAACGAGAGTGCCGACAGAATCTGTCTGCGTACAAGATACCGAGGCGCTTTTTTCGTGTAAATGAGCTGCCAACGACGGCCACCGGAAAGGTGGATCGCAGTAGAGCCCGGACGTTGGCGACGAGATTTTCCCGAAGGAATTAATGCCATGTTGACCAAGACTCAATGCCCTTCGCGTCGAGAAATAAGGAACCCGGAATTCCCCCTCGTCTCCTGCGGGAGCGATGGCGAGACGAAAGTGGTGAAGATCGGAGATCGCCCCTTCGGGGGACAGATGTTCTCGGTCATCGCAGGCCCCTGCGCCGTGGAAAGCGAGGAGCTTATCTTCGAGGCGGCGAAGATGGTCCGTTCACTGGGAGCGGTGGTGTTGCGCGGCGGTGCGTTCAAACCCCGAACCTCGCCATATAGCTTTCAGGGCCTGGGGCTGCCAGGGGTGGAGATAATGCATCAGGCCTCGCGGCAACATGATATTCCCTTCGTGACGGAGGTCATGGCTCCTCGATGGGTGGAAGAGATGGAGCCTCTGGTGGACGCGTTTCAGGTGGGGGCGCGCAATATGCAGAATGTGGAGTTGTTGCGGGAGGTGGGCCGAAGTGATCGACCGGTGGTTCTGAAGCGAAGTTTCGGGGCCACCGTCGAAGAGTGGGTGTTGGCCGCAGAATATATTGCGCAAGAGGGCAACGAGGAGATCATCTTGTGTGAGCGAGGGATCCGGGGCTTCGGAGAGGCGACGCGATTTACCCTCGATCTGGCGGGAGCGATGTGGGCAAGACATGAGACCAAATTGCCGGTCATCGCCGATCCCTCCCATGCGATCGGCTCTCCCCACCTTATCGGCGGCGCCGCGGCGGCCACGGCGGCGGCAGGGCTGGACGGGTTGATGATTGAAGTTCATCCACAACCGGCCCAGGCCCGCTGCGACGCCGAACAGCTATTGGAGGGGCGGGACTTCGCGGCGTTGATGGATCGACTACGACCCGTGGTTGCGGCGGTGGGACGCTGCCTCACCAATAGCGCCAGCCCAGCGAGAAGTTGGTGATCCATTCTCCGTCGCGGGGAAGGGGATGGATGGAGCCGATATCGACGGGGCGGGCGAAGTGGAGGCGGAAGACCAGAGGTCCGAGGCCGAAGTTGAGGCCCGTCACCGGCGAGAAGGCGCGAGAGTCCCATACGTCGGAGGGATCCTGACCGGCGCCGCCAAAGTCAGCGCCGACGATGCCCTCGACGTCAATAAGAGGGATGCGGACCAAAAAGTTCAGGGGGAAGCGAAGTTCCATCTTGGTGAAGAGAAATTGATTGCCCAGAAGGTAGTTGAGGTCGCCGAACTCGACGCCGCGCAGGGTGTCGAAGCTGGAGAGGAAGAATTGGCGTCGGAGATCGCCGCCGAAGGTGGTGCCGAGGCCGGTTCGAAAGGACAGGTTGATGCGGTCGTAGATGGGGAAGTAGCGCTCGGCGTCCAGACGGGTCTGGCCGTGGGTCTGACCATCAAAGGGCTGGATGTCCAGAGTGCCGGAGAGCATGGCCGAGGTGCCGTCGATGGGACCGGTGCCGGGGTGGAGGCGCAGGGTGTTGTAGCCCAGGCTCAGGGAAGGAGAGGTCTGGAAGCGGTGCTCGTCATGGGTCTCTTCCCATTGTTGAACGAAGTTGTCGGGGGCGTCCTGTTCGAGGGTGCGGCGCCATCCGTCGGTGAGAAAGGAGGTGGCTCCTCCGATGGCGAGGTCGGCCTGAATGAAGCTAAATCGGTTGAAGGGATAACGCAGGGTGCCGCGGGCGCCGTAGAAGCGCTCGCCGGCCAAGAAAAGGGGCACCTCATCGACGTCTTCGAAGGTGCGATCGATACGGTAGCGCACGTCTTGAAATAGGCCGGTGCCCCAGATGAGGCGGCTGGACTGATTGAGATAGAAGACGTCGGCCATCGTATTTTCGAGGTCGCCGAAGGCGAGGACATTGATGAATAGGGCATGGTTACGCAGCCGGTCATTGGTGAGCACCATCAATTGGCCGAAGACGCCGGAGCTGCTGGCGCCGAGGACCCCGAAGAGATTGCTCAATTGCCAGTTGCTCAGATCGGAGGCCCGGTAGCGATCAGCTCCTTCGAGAGAGAGGGTGGGATAGGGCTCGACCTGCTCGTCGTCGGTTGCAATGGTGGGATCGTCGTTTAAGAGGATCTCCTCGGAGATACGTACGATCTGGCGCTGGCCGCGGTAGTGGTAGCTGGCCCACAACTTCCCGTCGGGAGCGGAGGTGACGTCGAAGAGGCCGGTGACGACGTCGGTGCGTGGAATGATGCCCTGGTCGGTCCATTCGTAGAGATTCGCCTGGGAATCGTCGTAGGTCGAGAAGAAGACCCGGCCGTCGGGAGTGACGTGGGGGCCGAAGTGGTCGCGTTCCTCGAAGGTCAGTCGCTCCACTTCGGTGCTCCCACCGTCGATATCGATGCGAAATAGGTTGTAGCGACCATGGCCGGTGGCGTCGGAGGTAAAGATGATGCCATCTTCGCCCCAGGCCACGCCGCGCTCGGCCTGGGCAGCGTCGGTGATGCGGCTGACGACAAAGTCGCCGTCGTCGAGGACGTCGAAGACGTAGAGATCTTTTTGGGCGTCTTCGTCGAGGCCGATGAAGGCGACGCGACGTCCATCGGGAGAGAAGGCGGGGCTTTCGGCGGTCAGAATATCGTATTCGCCCAGGTCATAAGCAGTGCGGCTTCCCAGGTCGGGACCCTGGTCGCGCCCGTCGATATCCTGAAGGTAGAGGACGTCCTTGCCCTCCGAACGGGCTAGATAGACGAGGCGATCGTCGTGGAGGTCAAAATTTCGCGGCCCCACCGGATGGAGGGACTCCACGCCGGGGCGTCCGTCGGAGGCGACGCGGGCGTCGCGATCGGGGCGGGCGGCGTCGACGACGTATAGGCGAACCTGGCCGGTATTGGGTTTGATGGATCGGTACATCAACAGACGTCCGTCCGGAGAGGAGGTCATGGTCTGCATGATGCCCCGGGTCTCGCTGAAGAAGTCGAAGTGGGGGGCGTCGTGCTCGGCGTCGAGATAGCCCGTATAGGCCCGGTTTTTGAGCCAGGACTCGAAATTGGCCGAGATCTTGCGGGCCGGGTCGCCCGTGATGTCCACCAGAAGGGAGCGAAAGTTGAGGGCCGGGGCTGCTTCGCGACTTCCGACGAGGGTGTGGGATCGCTCAAAGACCTCCTGGATGGTGCCCTCCCCGTAGTAGTCCTCCAAAAAGGCGACGCGAGCCTGGCCGATCTTGTAGGTCCAGAGCTGGCTGAAACGTCGATCCTCGAAGAAGTCGAGCATCACGTATCCCCTCATGGGGTCGGGATTCAGGAGCAGATCACGGGTGAGCATCTCCGTTTCGGCGTCCAGTCCATCCAGGGCGTAGTATTCGGCCATGCCCTCGATGAACCACAGCGGCATATAGTCCATGGGATCGCCGGAGCGCCCTGCAGCGGCGACGACCTCACGACCCTTCTGGATCTGGAATTGGTGGACCATCTCGTGGATGGAGATGTGTTGGAAGAGGCGGTGGTCACCGAAATAGGGAAGGACCAGCTCCAACTCCTGGCGCCCCGTTACCCCAAGGACGCCCTCCTGGACGGGGAAGATATTGGTCTGCAAAAACTCCTGATAGCTGCTGTACAGGATATAGGGCAGGGTGACGGAGGGGACGAAGCGAAAGATATCGACCAGGTCGCGATAGCTGTGATCGATAAATGCAGCAGCTCGTTCGGCGATCTCTCGCTCGCGCTCGTAGAAATACAGCCGCACTCCGCCGGCCTTATCATTGAGATCGGAGGGCTCGAAGACGCCATCGGGCAGGCGATCTTCTTCGTGAGGGGGATCGAAGCCCGTCCCGGGAGGATCGTCACGACCGTCGCCGGGATCGGGAAAGTCGGTGAATGCCAGCGGAGGGGGGGCGGCGCGATGATAGTCGGCGATCCCATGGCGATAAGGGGAGCCCAGGGTGGAGTGAGCAGGGTGGGCCGGCCCCTCGTCGTCGATGCGTGCGAAGGATTCGGCCAGAGTCTCCAGGGTCGTTCGGGGACTGAAGAGGTGGGAAAGCGATGCCGAGGCGTCGGGATCGACGTCCTGGCCGATGACGATATCCTTGTGGTGCCAGTCGAAGTCGAAATACTGAACGTTCGATTGTGTGGGGCGCTGGGGATAGACGTAGACCTGTGCGTCGGCCGTAGGGGGAAGCAAAGAGACGACGACCAGACAGATCGCGGCGCATGCCAGGGGGGCAACAACTTCGGTGCACGAACGTTGGGGGTGGAACATGATGTAGCCTGTGCAGTCCTTAGGAGATCCTGATGTCGACCGGTGCGCCGGGGACGACGAGGTTTGCATCCACCACTGAATGAACCAAATTTTCGATGATAGCTCACCAGTTACAATGTGTGCGGCCAGCGACGAATGACAAGCGCAAGCGATCGGATCGGCGATCGGTCGTTCGAAGTATACTTCAGAAATGAGGGAGAAAACAGAACGGGCCTGTGGCAGCCCCGGGGCATGGTGCGGCGGAATATTCGGGGGTTGGGTCAGTGATGAGTTTGGTGATATGGTCGCTGGCTGTGCTTATGAAGCGGCGGAAAAATTCGCTGTCCCGGTCATCAGCGCCGTTGTCCGGAGATTGAGGTGGAATTGCGCGACCCTAAAAAAGGACGAAAGAAACGGAGCGTCATCTTATGAGACCACTTGTCGTGGATATTGCGGGGGAGACGACCTGGGCCGATGAGCTGACGAGGCGGCTCGATGCAGAGCGCGCACAGATGGAGTGCCGATCGTTTCCCGATGGAGAGACCTATCTTCGCGTCGACTCCAGGGTAGCGGATCGGGAGGTCATCGTCATCGCCTCGCTCGAAGATCCGAACCCGAGGATTGTCCCCCTTTTATTTGCCGCCCAGACGCTTCGGGAGTTGGAGGCGCGGAGAGTGGGAGTGGTGATTCCCTACCTGCCGTATATGCGGCAGGACGCGCGGTTCAAGCCCGGTGAGGCGGTGACGAGTCGCTACTTCGGCGGACTTCTGTCGTCGTATTTCGATTGGTTGATCACCGTCGATCCCCATCTGCACCGGCATGGAGGCATGGAGGAGCTCTATCAGATCCCCACCCGGATCGTTCACGCCGCCGATCCCATGGCGAGGTGGATTGAGTCGAACGTGGATCAGCCCGTATTGGTAGGGCCCGACGAGGAGAGCGCACAGTGGGTGTCTCCGGTGGCAGAGCGCGGAGGGTTTCCGATGGTGATCTTGGAGAAAGTGCGCCGAGGAGACTATGACGTGGAGGTCAGCGAGGCGGAGGGCGTCGAATGGTCCGATCGCCAGCCGATTCTCATCGACGATATCATCTCCACCGGGAGGACCATGCTGGAGGCGGTGGGCCATCTTGCGGAAAAGGGTATGGCGCCACCGATCTGCATCGGTGTTCACGGCTTATTCGCTGACGACGCCCTGGAGCAATTGCAAAAGGCGCAAGTCGCACAGGTGGTGACCTGCAATACGGTGGAGCACAACACCAACGGGATCGACGTCATCGGGGAGGTGGTGGACGGGGTGGACGGAATCCTGGGAAAAAGCTGAGGGAGGTCAGACGAAATCTCCGTGGATGGCCTGTGCGATCGCAAGGGCGGCGATGCCCGCCGTGTCGGCGCGCAGAATGCGCGGACCGAGATGAACGGGTCGTACGTCTTTTTCGCTCGTCAAGTTGTCGACCTCTTGTTGGGTAAAGCCGCCCTCCGGTCCAATCCAGATGCCGAGGCGCTTGATCTCGTCGAGCTTTTTGAGCGCCGAAACCACCCCCGTGGCGTCGCCTCCCGGGTGGGCGACGAGATGGATATCACAGGGGGTTTCCTCGTAGGCTTCGCCAGGCGTGCGTGGACGCGACAACTCCGGGGTCAGGGCTCGTCCACACTGGCGAGCGGCGGAAGAGACCTTCTTATCCCAGCGCCGAAGTCTGTCGTCGACCCGATCGTCGGGGATCCTCTTGACGGTGCGCTCCGTATGAAGGGGAACGATGGAGCGGACGCCCAATTCGGTGGCCTTTTCCAGAATCCAACCCCAGCGCTTTCCCTTGGGGATGGCCTGAAAGAGCACCGTCGAAAGAGGGCTCTCCTTTTTGTCGGCTTCTCTCCACTGCAAGATTTCGACGGTCACGTCGTCGTCGATGGAGGTGATTTCGACGACGGCTTGATTGCCCGTGCCATCGAATAATTCGAGGGCGTCGCCGGGCTGGCGGCGCATCACGTTCGTGATGTAGTGGGCTACGCCGTCGGGGAGTACGAGGAGTTCACCCGCTGTGCGGTTGACGAGGAGATCCGTGGGAACGTCGACGCGTTTCATGGGGGATTCCTTGTGAGTTCAAGTCAAGAAAAGCAAAGGAGATGGGGGGATAGGGGAGATAAGGGGATGGAGTTAAGAAGAGTTTCGGTTCTTGCGTCGAAGGTGGAGGGCGATCCACTCTTCCTCGGACTGCTGGTCGATCACCGAAAAGCGTGGGTCGTTGAAGGCATTTCGTACCTGGTCGGCCTGATCTTCGGCGATTCCGCTCAGCACGAGGTCACCACCCGGGGCGGTGATATCGAGGAGGTGGTCGCGCAGATCGACAAGGATATGGGCCAGAATATTGGCGACGACGACGTCGAAGTCCTCGTCGATGGATGACAGGGCTGTCGTGGATAACTCGATCTGCTCCGGGGAAAAGCCGTTCGTTTCGATATTCGCGCGGGCTACCTCGACGGCCGTGGCGTCGACGTCGATGCCGACGACGCGCTGTACGCCGAGGCCGCTGGCGAGCATGGAGAGGATGGCCGAGCCGCATCCGACGTCCAGGAGGGAACGGGCAGTGCGTTGTCTCAGAAGATCGTCGAGCAGCCGGGCGCATAGACGCGTCGTCTCATGGGTGCCTGTACCGAAGGCCATTCCCGGTTCGATGACCAGGGCCACGCCATCCTCGGGGCCCGAGGGCTCGTCCCAGGGGGGACCGACGGTGACGCGCGGGGAGAGCTCCGTGGCTTTGAAATAGTCCATCCAGGCCGTCTCCCAACTGCGATCGCGGTATTCGGCGATGGACATAAGCTCTGCTTCGTCGGTGGCCGCCTCGATCTTTCGGCGCAATTCATCGAGGGGGCGGTCATCGTCGAAATAGGCGATAAGTCGTGCCTTTCCCGCCGGAATGGCCACCTCTTCGACGCCCTCCATGAAGGTGCTCGCATCGTGGACCTCGACGCCAAGGGCGCCGAAGGCGGCCAGGCGCGCGGCGTCGCGGTCAGGCGTGGGGGTCAGCAGTTCGAGGCGTAGCCAGTGGGGATCGGTTTTGGTCATTTGAGTGGATCCTATTCCAACCATGGGCAGGACATGAATTTTACGTCGGGCATCAGAGATATGGCGCAGAGCTTGCTGTGATATTCCTTCTCGTCTTCCGAAGCCGCAGAGGCCGCACTTCCGACGCTACAGCACCAGGCGTCTTCCGGACATACCTGTGCATCCGGGTTGGAGAAATCGAGATTGCATAGTTGCAGGTCGTCACTACATCCAACGCTCGCGCCGACAAGACCGGTAAAATTTTCGGAAGGATCCTCGTCGGTCAAGACGCAAGCCGTAGGTGGAACGCTCATACATCCATCGCCGGGACAAAAGGGTTCTCCAGAGGGATTATGCGGTAATTTGTCGGGGGTACACCAACCATGGTCGCTACACGATTGAGCGCAGTCTTCGATCGTTGCGAACAGCGCACATTCGTCGTGCTCGTTGCAGTCGCATGCTTCCGTGGGATGACATTGGCGCCCGTCGAAGAGTACACCTCCCCCGTCGGAGCACTCCTCCTTGGTGATCTGCAATTCCTCGGAGCAAACCGTAGGCGGAGGAGCTTCGCCATGGTAGACGTCACAGTGATCCCAGTAGGCGGGCTTGTGGGAGACGTCATCTCGATCGGAGCCCGTATCTGAGGCATCAGCGATAGATGTGTCGGGATATTGGGGGCCTATATCTTCGGTATTCATACCTGTATCGATCTCTACGTCGACCTCTTCAATATTCCAGTCCTTGTCGTCCGATTTTATGTCGTCCAAGCAGGAACATCCCGGCCAGAATGTGATAGCCAGCGCCAGGATGAAGAGTTTCGAGTACGTGCGTATCGAAGATCTTTTCATCTGTGCCGTCCTGGGCGGGTTAGGTGGGAAAGTCGAAAAGAGGAAAGCGTTCGTAGTGCTCGAATCGTGGGATATAGGTTGCTGAGAATCCGACCCCCCAGGCTCACAAGAAGACGCCCCTCCGACGGCTCACAAGACGACGCCCCTCCGACGGCTCACAAAAAGCGTTCGCCGCCACCTCCCCAATCAAGTTGGGGAGGGGTATCCGTGCTGTGCACTGCGTCTAGTGCCGTGCGGTGGTGGTTTGGAGTGACATCTGCCTGCTCTCGTCGATCGCAGCTTTTGACACAGTAGCAGTTGACCTTCCTATGTCATGTGAGTATTTACTAACAAGCCGCAAGCCTGTTCGGTGAACGGAGAATTTCAACCAAGGAGAATCGGATGTCCTACGAGAATATCAAAGTCGAACGTCAAGATACGGTCGCCACGGTCACCATCGACCGGCCGGAGCGGCGAAATGCGCTGTCCCAGGGGACGGTGGAGGAGCTTACGGCGGCCTTTCGGGAGTTGGGGTCGGAAGATCAACTGCGAGCGATCGTGCTTACCGGGGAGGGAGACAAGGCATTTTCGTCGGGTGGTGATCTGGGCGATCAGAAATCGGGAGGCGGACCGCTGGGCATGCACAAGGGGCGCGGAAGCTTTGCGGATATGCTGATCGCCATGAATCGCTCGGCGACGCCGATCATCGCCAGGGTCAACGGAAAGGCTCTGGGCGGTGGATTCGGACTGGCTCTGCACTGCGATCTGGCCGTGGCGGCTCATGACGCCTCCTTCGGGACGCCAGAGATCAAGGTGGG
>SLPW01000521.1 GCA_007131755.1 Myxococcales bacterium
CTGCTCTTTGAGACGCTCGACAATGTCGCGCACCTTCTGAGCTCGGTTGCGGGGGATGACGAGTAGCGCATCGTCGGTGTCGACGATGACCATATTGTCGAGACCGCTGGCGGCGATGAGGCGCTGTGATTCGTGGGAGACGACGACGCTGTTGGTGACCTCGTCGAGGAGTGCGTCGGCGTCGACGACGTTGCCGTCGGCGTCGGTGTCTTTGACCTCGTCGAGGGCGGCCCAGTGGCCGATGTCGGACCAGCGGAACAGGGCGGGGATGACTTCGACTCGATTTGCGCCCTCCATGACGGCGTAGTCGATGGAGATGGGTTCCATGTCGTTGAAGACTTCGGTGAGTTCGTCGGTGTTGGTTTTGTCGGCGGCCAGTGTTTGGCGGAGTTTTTGGACCTGGTTCCACATCTTCGGTTGTTGGCGTTGTAGTTCGGCCCACAGGGTGGCGGGGCGGAAGACGAAGATTCCGGAATTCCAGAGGTAGCGGCCCTCGCGAAGATATTGCAGGGCGCGGGTGTGGTCCGGTTTTTCGACGAAGCGGACCACCGGTTCGGCGCGCAGTTCGGTGCCGATATCGTCGATGGATTCTGCGCATTCGATATAGCCGTAGCCCGTCTCCGGGCGGGTCGGCGGGATGCCGAGGGTGATGATGGCCTCTTCTTCTTCGGCGCGCTCGGCGGCGAAGCGAAGACACCTCTCGAATGCCTTTTGGCCTGCGACGAAGTGGTCGGCCGGGAAGAAGGCGATGGGCTCGTCTCCGTAGAGGGCCTCGGCGCAGGCCGTGGCGTAGGCGATGGCCGGCGCCGTGTCGCGGGCTGCCGGCTCTTCGATGAATTGTACTCGGCGCTCCTCTCCCAGGATCTCCTTCATCGGTGGGACCAGGCCGGAGTGGCAGACGATCTGTACCGGTCGGTCCTCGTCGGAAAGGGAGGCCAGGCGGTCGACGGTGGCCTCGATCATGGCTCGCTCGTCGTCGAGGAGCTTGAGGAATTGCTTCGGTCGCTCTTTTCGGCTCATGGGCCAGAAGCGGGTACCCGAGCCGCCGGCGAGTATGATGGGGATCATGGGGTGCCTCGGTGTTGCGTGGGGAGCGTGCTGCCCGCAGACGTATATCACAGACAATCGGAGGAAGTGAACGTAGGAAAGGCAAGGGAGATTTTGGGGATTGGGGAGATGGGAGGATGGGGAAAGGCAAGGGAGATTTTGGGGATTGGGGAGATGTGGGGATAGGGGCGAAGGAAAAATAAGGGGGGGGATTAAGGACCGGGGAAGAATCAACAGAGAAGAATTGTTTTTGACTCGCCCACTGGAGGCGAGCTAATTTGATGGAGTGACCTTGAGGAGACAGACACCATGAATGGTCAAACATCATCGAAACTCCGAGACAGATTGCTCCGCGACCCGGAAGCACGGAAGAAGTTGGTGCGTGCAATGCGTGGCCAGGGAGAAGAATCCATCGAGTTGGGCGAACGCTCCTATTCCGTAAAACGCATCCGCGTATTCGATCGGCCCGCCGAGTCATTTTCTGACGATACATGAACCTAGCCCGCATTTCTCACGAACGTTCTGCTCCGACTTCGCAGATGCCGATGGACACTGGCGCTGAACCGCTCCCTAACGATCGCTCTCCCTCCACGATGCGCGGCATCGCGTCGGTCGTCATCATCCAGTGTCCATCCGGCCCTGCTGTGTCTCGCTACGAACCTCGTGAGAAATGAGGGCTCGCCGCACCAGCGCTTTTGCTTGTGGCTCTGATCCTTCCAGGTGTCATTTTTCGGCGAAAATTCCGTGAAGGCACCTGGGAATCCCCACCGCGCAGACAATCTATCGCTCAACAGATCGTAGAAGGACTGCTGGCCGCAGCGGTCCTTCACGGGCTCTGGAGCCGGTGAGAAAAAGCAAAGGAGATGAGGGGGATTTGGGAGATGTGGGGATGGAGTTTCCAAGAAATATCCCCCCTATCCCCCTCATCTCCTTATCCCCTCTTGCTTTTGCTTCGCATCTCCTTATCCCCTCTTGCTTTTGCATCGCTCGTCGACGGCTGCCCATGCCCATGTCCTTGCCCTTGCTCGCAGTTTTGGAGTGGGAAGAGGCGGGCCGGGGCGAGGGCCAGGGCCGGGGCCGGGGAAAAGGCGGGCACGGGCGCGGGCAAGGGCGAGGGCGAGGGCGAGGGCGAGGGCAGGGGCAGTCGACGGCTGCAACCACGGTGGGCGTGCTTAGGTTTTGGTGTGCAGTCCGTTTGTAGCACCAGCAGGGGGGAACGATATGAAAGGCATTATCCTCGCCGGGGGTTCGGGGACCCGGTTGTATCCGCTGACGCGGTCGGTGAGTAAGCAGATCTTGCCGGTCTATGACAAGCCGATGGTCTATTATCCTTTGTCGGTGCTGATGTTGGCCGGCATTCGGGAGACTTTGATCATCTCGACGCCGCGGGACTTGCCGCTATTTCGGGAGCTTCTGGGTGACGGGTCGAGGTGGGGCCTCGATTTGAGTTACGCCGTGCAGCCCAGCCCGGACGGGTTGGCGCAGGCCTTTTTGATCGGCGCGTCGTTTATCGGCGACGATAGCGTCTGTCTGGTGCTGGGGGATAACCTCTTCTACGGGCAGGGGCTGTCGAAGAAGCTCGAGCGGGCGGCGTCGCACAGGCGGGGGGCCACGGTCTTCGGGTATCGCGTCGACGATCCGGAGCGCTACGGTGTGGTGGAGTTCGACGAGCGAGGGCGCGCCGTGAGTCTGGAGGAGAAGCCGAAGCGGCCGAAGTCTCATTACGCCGTGACGGGACTGTATTTCTACGACAACGACGTGGTGGAGATCGCCTCCGGGATCGAGCCCTCGGATCGCGGGGAGTTGGAGATCACGGACGTAAATAGTGCCTATCTGCGGCGCGAGCAGCTTCGGGTGGAGCGCATGGGCCGCGGGATGGCCTGGCTCGATACGGGGACCCACGACTCGTTGATGGAGGCGGCTCATTTTATCGCCACCTTGGAGCGACGGCAGGGGTTGAAGATCTGCGTGCCCGAGGAGATCGCCTGGCGCAAGGGGTGGATCGATGATGGGCAGCTCGCGGCGCTTGCAGATCCGTTGATGAAGAATGGGTATGGGAGGTATTTGATGTCGTTGATTCGGTGAGAGATCGGAAAAGCAAGGGAGATTGGGGGATTGGGGTTGATGGACGCCCCCTCCGCCTCGCTTCGCTCGGCACCTCCCCGCCAACGGGG
The DNA here is from genome assembly GCA_007131755.1 of Myxococcales bacterium. Lineage (GTDB taxonomy): Bacteria > Myxococcota_A > Bradymonadia > Bradymonadales > Bradymonadaceae > SLJM01. The sequence goes on from SLPW01000521.1 coordinate 3,222, forward strand.
AGGATGTCCATTATATAACTTCGATGAAGAGCTGGAGGACTGAGATATGACGCGGCGATTTTTGATCATCGGTTCGCAGGGGCAGCTCGGTTCGGAGCTAAGGGCGCTCTTCGATGGGTTGCAGCGTGAGGGGGAGGAGGTGGCGTATGTGCAGGCCGACGTGGAGGAGTGCGATATTACGGATGCCTCGGAGGTGAGGCGGTTTTTTTCGCGCTTCGGCGATGGTGAGCTTAGGGCGGTGTTCAACGCGGCGGCCTATACGGATGTGGACGGGGCGGAGCAGCATTTTGAGCGGGCGTTTATGGTCAACGCCGAAGGGGCGGCGAATGTGGCGGCCGCGGCGCGGGAGGTGGGGGCGCCGTTGGTGTATTTCTCGACGGATTTCGTCTTCGGGTCGGGTCACGTCGCTCCCATCGACGAGCTGGCCATCCCGGACCCTCTGTCCGTGTATGGGCGCTCGAAGAGGGGCGGCGAGTTGCTGTCGATGGCGAATAATCCCCGTTGTGCCGTGGTGCGGACGAGTGGGTTGTATAGCCGGTGGGGGAAGAATTTCGTCAGCTCCATCGCTGGCTACGCCCGGGAGAAGGGTCGGCTCCAGGTGGTCAGCGACCAGTGGATCACGCCCACGCCGGCGTCGACGCTGGCCAGGGTGGCGGTGGAGATCGCCGACGACGAGCTATTCTGCGGTGGCGTCTATCACGCCACGCCGCAGGGGCGCTGCACCTGGTACGAGTTGGCTCGGGCCGTGGTGGAGTTGCTCGAGATCGACGCCGAGATCGAGCCCACCACGGCCGAAAAGTGGGGAGCGGCGGCGAAGCGGCCCGAGTTTTCGGTGCTCGACAATCGGCGGCTTCGGGGCAGGGGGATCGATATATTTGGGCATTGGAGGGAGGAGTTGGGGTGTTTTTTGGGGGATGGTGGGGTGTGAGGCTCGGCTACCTCCCCGCCGACGGCCGGCGATTGATCACAAATCGACGTTGGTTTCGATCGTTACCGCAGGAACGGCTTGTCCTTCCGAGGATGTCACGC
>SLPW01000210.1 GCA_007131755.1 Myxococcales bacterium
CTGCGTCATTGGCAGGCAGGGACTTGGTGACGGGGAGTGCGTAGTGGGTACTGGGTACTGGGTACTGGGTACTGGGTACTGGGTACTGGGTACTGGGTACTGGGTACTGGGTACTGGGTACTGGGTACTGGGTACTGGGTATAAGGTAGCAAACTGTCGATACTGCGGCTTCGGCGATGTCAGATGATCGCCGTAGGTATTCCATAACATATCGCCGCACTCAACGCAGCGAACGCCTCAACTCACACGACACATTCCACATTCTCACTTACCACCCACCACCCACCACCTAACTACCCGCCTTTCACCCACTACCCGCCTTTCACCCACCACCCGCCTTTCACCACCTACCACCCGCCTCTCACCAATCTTGTCCCCACTGTAGACCCTTGTTAAGCTGCCAATCGAAGTTTTCTCTTCAGCGTCCGATTCTGACGCAAGACCCGCAACCGGACTGCTTATGTCCCTGATTCAGAGATTCTCACCTGGCGACGTCGTCGAAAACCGATACCACCTCGACATCCGCGTCCACGAGGGACGATGGGGTGATATCTACCGCGCCACGGACCGGATCAATGATCGGCCGGTGGCGATACGCTTCTTCCCGGTCGCCGACGACGGCCCGGCCGACTTCGACCGCTTCACCGCTCACGCCCGCGAACTCAGCGGACTGACTGCCCCCTCCATCGCCGTGCCCGTTGATCACGGCATGGAGCGCGAAGTCCCCTATCTCGTCTTTCGCTGGGCCAACGGCCAGAACCTTCAAGATCGCCTTGGCGAGCGCGGCCCCCTTGGCTTCGACCAGGCCCTTACGGTCATCGACAAACTCCTACATGGACTCAGTCAGGCCCACGACTCTCACCTGACCCACGGTCTGATCCGCCCGGTGAAGATCGTCATCGACGAGCTCGACGGGGAAACCCCCTTCGTCAAGCTTGTGGACTTTCAGATCTGGCGTTTCTACCAGTGGTCCTCAGGAAAGGAGCCCTTCGCACAGGAGAACCTCTCGCGCCGCATCGTCCGCTACACCGCCCCGGAGGTCCTCGACGAACAACGCGTCAAGCCCGTCACCGACCTCTACGCCGCGGGGTTGGTGATCATCGAAATGCTCACCGGGCAGCCCGCCCTTGACGACAACCACCGCATCGCCCTCATCGCCCGCCAGATGAGTGATGAAGTGGCCGAACTCGACTCCGGCCATCGCGCCGGCACAGCCTTCCGGGAATTCCTGAGCCAATTGGTCGCCAAAGATCCCTCGGAGCGCTTTCCCGACGCGACCCAGGCCCTGGCACAATTTCGCGATCAAAAGGAAACCTTCCTCTCCGAACCAGGGCCGACAGAGACCGAAGAAGAACAGGAAGTAGTCGACGATGGTCCCGGCGACGAACCGGGGGAAATCGAAAACGACGACGCTTTCCTGGGAAACAACGACTCTTTCCTGGAAAACGACGACTTTCTGGAGGAGGATGAAGCCTTATTCTCCCCGGAAGACGACGAAAAGGAGCCTCTCTCCGAACTCCTCGATTCACAGGAATCGACTCCAGTCTCCCGTTCTTCCTCTCAGGAACAGGACGCCATCGACCCGGATACGGAACTCTTCGAAGGCAATCCCGCCGGTATGCGTTCCCTCTCCGATGGAAGCTCCTTCGATGAGGAAGAGGACGAGCTCTTCGGCGACGGCGACGAGTTCTTCGAGAGCAATGCGGACTTCGGTGATTTTTATAGCGACGAAGAACCCATCTCCGAGGACATCCCGCTCCAGACCAACGCCACTCCTGGCCTGCAAGACCTGGATGAAGATGACGATGAAGACCCCACCATCGCCAACGACGTCCCCGTCAGCAGAGGACCGGAGAGGATTCACGCCGCCGGACCGATGGCTGGCCCCTCCTCCTCCAGAAAACCCGGGTCTGATTCAGGCTCCGATATCTCCATGGGGACCTATGTGGCCATCGTCTTTGCCATGATGGCCGTAATGGCCGGCGGGGTCTATTTCATCGCCTTTCATGACAGCGGCACAGACGCCGCGGTCGAGTCCAACGAGTCCGACGCTACAGACGAACTCGAAGACATCGCCGAGTCCGAACCGATCCGAATCGACACCATCCCTCCCTCCATCACCGTCGTCGTCGAGGGCGCCTCCGGCCAACTCATCGAGGGTCGAAGCCGACTGGAGTTTAGCGACTACACCGCCGACGACTTCCCCCTGACCATAAGCGCCCGCCGCGGTGATAGCGAAACATCTGTCGTCCTCGACGAGTACACCGACGAAGTCCTCATCGAACTCGAAAACTGAACGCTTATCCCAACTTTTTCTCCAACACCCTGTCGTACAACCTGAGCATCTGTTCGTCGGCGGCATTCCTGGAAAAGTGAAGCTGCGCCAGAGCTCGGGCCCTCCGACCCAGATTGCGTAGGCGACGTGGATCGCCGAGGACCTTAGCCAAAATTGCCACCACCGCCTCTTTCTCCTCTTCGAAGACCAGATGCCCCGTCTGGCCGTTCTCCACCCGCGCACGCGCCCCCGGCGTATCATATCCCACCGTCGGAACCACAAGTGCTGCCGCCTCCGTGATGGGGTCGTGCGGCGTCGACGGACGGCCAATCCAAGCCAGAACATCCATTGCCCGATAGAAGTCGGCGTTCGGCGCCTCACTCTCCACGAATTTAACCAGCCCCCGTCGCTCTAACCCGCGCAATCTTCGCGCCTGACCGGAGGCCACCTGTCCCCTGCCCACCACCAGCCATCCCACGGAGGGATGGGTACGCTTCAATCTCGTGATCGCCCCCACCAGATCGTCCGCCCCGTGTCGTCGTGTCACCGGTCCCACCCAGCCCACAACCTGGCGCCAATGCCCCGGAAGCCCCAATATGCGACGGACCTCGTCTCGATCCGGCCCCCCCTCTTCCTCCAGCGAATACTCCTCGAGATCCACCCCTGAGCCCCCCATGAAGATCTCCAACTTCTTTGGCGCCACCACCTCCATATCCTGCACCAACCGAAAGTCGAACTCCGTGGACACGATATAGCAATCGGCCTGTTGACCAATCCATCGATAGGCCCTGTGCATTCCCCGCCGATAGGCCTGCCCCACCACTCGATTGACCCCCGACTCCGCCTGCTCCACAGCCCTGGGGACCCCCATCATCGCCACCGGTCCCAGGGGCAGATGAAAGGGCTCCTCCTCGAGCCAATGATAGTCGAAGCTGACGAATACCGCCGGCACCTGCGCCTGTCTTGCAGCGAATGTCGTCATCCAGGCCACTCGATGTCCGAAGGCGTGCACCATCAACGGACGCTGCTCCAACAAATAGGCTTGCACGATAAAATAGGCCCCCACCAACCCCGCCGCGTTATGAGCTCTGCTCACGGGGAGTGGCCTGGCGACCATCCCCTCCTGTCGCAAGACTTCGATCCCCTCGCCAGCCCCGGCCAGCACATGGACCTCGAACCCCTCGTCGCGAAGTCGCCTGAGCCTCGTCAAATAACGCCGCACCACCTCGTCACTGCAACGCCCCACGAAGACGGCTCGATTCGCCTCGACACCTCTGGAATTTGACACCATACGCCTGCACCTCTCCACTTCATCGACCCGACCAAATCGAAGACCCCCTTTTTTCCGTCGAATGACACCAAATGTAAAGAAAACCCTCTGCCCTTGCCCAACCCATCGCCGGCACGCACAATATCTGTGCTCGCCACCGACCTCCGTACCCCAAGGAGTTGTACCATGCCCACCATCGTCCTCGGCACCGATCTCTCCGACAACGCCGCCACCGCCGCACGCTGGGCTTTCGGAATCGCCAGAACGATTCACAGTGCAGATGACCCGGCGCGTCTCGTCGTGGCCCACATCGTGCCCTCCGACGAGATGCAGCTTCGCCAGACCATCGCCGACCATTCCGAGGACAAGGAGCAAGAGGAGATCCGACGCCAGATCGAGCAATGGCTTGAAAATGAGGAAATAGACACCACCGACGTGGACTACGGGATCAATATCAGCATCGGGCGCAAGGCCAAGACTCTGGCCCACTTATGTGAAAACGCCGATGCGCATTGGCTCATCGTCGGAAAGTCGGGCCGTGGCCGCCTGGCGAAATTCTTTCTCGGCTCCACCGCCGAGGACCTCGCCCTTCGCCCTCCCTGTCCGCTGCTCATCGTCGATCCCGACGACGAGCCCCTGGACGGGCCCCTGAGGGTAGTCTCCGCCTTCGACCTGACCAACTCCGCCGC
>SLPW01000086.1 GCA_007131755.1 Myxococcales bacterium
CGACGTTCTTCTCCAACTTCTGAAGTTCCAGGCTTCCCACGCGCCTGGCTTCGGCCTCTACGCGATCGGGGCGGTGTCGTTGCACATCCAACATCGATCGCACGACCCGACCGGCGGGATTATCCGTCGCGTCGGCGCGGCGATCGGCGTCGTCGAAGCGTCGATCCTCCAGATCTTCGAGGACGTCATCGAGCCAGTCCACGTCGTGGAGACGACGGGCCCTGAATTCGAGGACTTTCTTGAAGAAGATGGCGATGGCGACGGCGGAGCAAAGATATAGGGGGATCATCGCCCAGCCCCCGTATGTCAGCAGTTCACCGATGGTCATGGTTCTCTCTTGGTGCAGAACCTGAAGTGAGTCCGGAAGGTGATATAGCAAACCAATTTCAATGGGACAATGAAAATCATTATCAATTTCAACGATAAGGCAAATGGAGAGAAAGTGAAGGGGGATAGTTGCAGGTTCGCTCAACGCTCTACCCGGCAACATTCTTGCGGTTCCAGGGCGCGGAATTCGGGATCGCTGAGGGCGGAACGCGGGATCGCTGAGGGCGGAACGCGGCATCGCTGAGGGCTGAACGCGGCATCGCTGGACGCGAAGACGCGGAAGAGCACACGGTACCACGCCGTAGCGCTGGAAATTCCTGCGACGTTCGAGGCTGGAATCGAGCTGGCGTCGGCCTGCGTCGAGCAGTCCATCGCCCCCTCCGGCGAGCTAAATGGGTCGAAATCAGCACAAACCGCCGCATCCCCTACCGTGCCTCAGCGTCCCTTCCGTAGAACGCTTCAGCGTACTGCGTACAGTGTATGGCGTGCAGCCCTCAGCGACCCCGCTTCCGGCATTCCGCGTCCGGCGTTCCGCGACCAGCGCTCCGCGTACAGCGCCTCCGTGGGTTGCGACGATAGAATCAATGATCGCAAATTCAGGCGGGCATGGCGGGAGGGACGAAGGGGCCGGGGACGGCGACGGCGCAGAAGCCGTTGTCCATGAAGCCGCCGATTTCCTGGCAGCAATCGACGTCGTCGTCGATCGTGCAGTGGTCGGGGCAATCACCGGTGGATTCCTCGGCGTTGCAATCCTGTCCGGTATCGGCGTCGGCGTAGGCCGTGTCGGCTCCGGTATCGACGCTCGTGTCCGTGCTGGCGTCGTAGGGTTCGGTGTCCGAATCTACGTCAGACGGACCTGTGTCCGCCGGGCCGATGTCGGGCCCCGTATCGGCCACCGTGGTATCGGTGCCGGTGTCTTCCGTGCCGATATCGTAACCCGTATCATTGGAGCCCGTGTCGTTTGACGTGGACACGTCGTTACCCGTATCGGGTTCGCCGACGTTGAAATTCGTCTTGTCGCTTTCGTCGCCGGAGCAGGCGACACCGGCGAAGAGGATCGCCGAGGCGGTGACGGCTTTCATGGCCTGAAGGGCCTTGCGTCGGATGGCTTTCTTTTCGGACATATCCATTTCTCCAGCGACCAGAGGCAATTGGCAATAAGGAGAAAAGGATAGCGTAGAAGTTCGACTACGTCGATGGCTCGAGTGCCTTGAGGGGGGTCAGGAAGTCACTGAGCTTGAGGAGGTGGCCCAGGTTATGGACGTCTTCGCCGAGCAGGGGGACGAGGCGGATGGCGTCGTCGCCGACGCGGGTGGCCAGAGAGGAGATGGCGTCGCGGTCGCGCATGGCGAGCTTGGCGAGTCGGGCGTAGTGGGTCTCGAGATGTTTTCGAAAGGAGCGAACCCGTTCGCCGTCGTCGACGCCCTCCTCGGTGAGGATGGCGTCGAGTGCTGCGTCGTCGAGGCGGGCGATATCCTCCGGGGAGAAGCGGGGAATGACGCGGTTGATGATGAAGATGTCGGCCTTTTGCTCCAGGTTGGCCAGCTTTTCGTGAAAGAAAAAGGCCTCGTTCATTCGCCGTGGGTCGGCGCTGGTGATGACGAAGAAATGGGTCTGGGGGTCGCGCAAAATGAATTCGATCATCTCCCCGCGCTGTTGGAGAGCTTCCTGCAGGTAGTGAAAGGTGTCGAAGAATTCCACCAGGTCCTGCACGAAGCTCTCTCCCAGGACGGCAGAGACGAGCTTGAGGACGACGGAGCCGGGATTGAAGACGCGGCTCAGGAGGCCGGAGTCGCGGTTGGGGAGAAACCACTTGATGATGCGTTCGTCGAAGAAGGTGGCCGCCCGGCCCGGGGTCTCTAAAAACTCGAGAGCGTTTTTCGTGGGCGGGGTGTCGAGGACGACCAGGTCGAAATAGCCACCGGTATATAGATCGTGGAGTTTGTCGAGGGCCATATACTCCTGCATTCCGTGGAGGGCCGACGACAACAGTCGATAGATATTATTCTCCCGTCCTCGTTCCAGCGCCTTTTCGTCCGGGGCATATTGGTCGATGAGGTCGTTGAAGGTCTGTTCGCTGTCGAGCATCATGGCCCACAATTCACCGCCCTCTTTCGATTCGGTGGCGGCGCTGATGTGCTCGAGGGTGGTGTCGGTGACGGCGGCTTCGTCGAGATCGATCTTCTGGGGGTCGTTGGTCAGCGATTGGAGTCCGAGGCTATTTGCCAGTCGCTTTGCAGGATCGATGGTGAGGACGATGGTCTTTCGGCCCGCCATGGCGGCGCGTAGACCGAGGGCGGCGGCGGTGGTGGTCTTGCCGACGCCGCCGGGACCGACGCAGACGATGAGTCGGCCGTCGTCGAGGACGCCGCGGATGGCGTCGGCAGAGGTTTTGGTGGGGGCGAAAGGGGTCACCGAAAGACTCCTGATCGAGTGTGCTTAGGCAGTGGCGGACGACGAAGAGGCCCGCGAAGTTGGCCCGTCCAAGAAGAGCTTTCCCATCTCATCGACGATATCGGCTCCCGAACTCTCGTACATAATCGGGACCTCGACGATGGGGGCCGATAATTTATCGTATAATAGGTTCAGATATTCCCGGTCGCGGTCGGCCCAGCCGATGGCCAGGGCGTTGCCCTCGACGAGGCGGGCTATGGCCGTGGAGTCCTCTTTGTCGGCGTCGTTATCAAAGAATAAGCTCTCCACGTCGGGGTGCTCCCGACGCACGCGCCGGTGGAGTTGTTCGAAGACGGGGCGATCGCCGCTGTCGATCGGCGGTTGGTGGACCATATTGGCGATCGCCATATCCAGGGGCCGCCCCAGGGTTTTTTCGATCTCGTCGGCCAGTTCGATGGTCTCGTTGACGGGCATCTCTTCGGGCAGGCAGACGGCGACGATAGAGGTGGTTTTTGGGTCAGCGATGAGATCTGCGACCTGGCGCGACATCGTGGCGATGGGGCCGATGCCACGCATCATCCCGTGCATGGTCTCCGGGACGTTGAGAAAGGTGACGGCGTGGCCGCTGGCGGGGAGATCGACGAGGATATGATCGTAGAAGGTGCGGCCGCGGTCGTCGCGCTTTTCGAAGAAGGCACGCACCTGGTCGAGGATGGTGACCTCGTTGACGGAGGGAGCGGCCTGGAAGAAGACGCGGGCGATTCGGTTTTTGATGACCGCACGGGCGATGCGCTCGCTGGGGACGAATCTGCGCAGGGTGGCAATGAAGCACTCCTCACTTTCCAGATTGGAGGCGTGGAGATTCTCATTGATGGCCACCGGTTCCAGACCGGGAGATTCGTAGTCGAAGAGATCCTCCATAGCCGAGAACGTGTCCGTCTCCAACACCAGGGTGCGCCTGCCGCGACGGGCGAGAGCGCGGGCGAGTCCGGCGGTGACGGTGCTCTTTCCGACACCACCTTTTCCGGTGACGAAGATCAGTCGACTGTCCAGCAATGGCTCGAGCATGTGGAGAAGATTCCTCGCGATCCTTGAAGATGTCGGTGCGGGGTGGCCAGGCGGCGGAGTTGAGCCCCTGTCCGATGCGGTTCGTGCGGACGAAAGACGTTTTAGATAGGCGTCGACAGGGTGTCAACGGAGATAGAGGCCGATCGCTATGAGTCGGTGCGAAGAAAGTGGAATTCGCAGGCCACAAAAAAGGGCGGCCGTGAGGGCCGCCCTTTTTATGCCGTGCAGGGGCCCAAGGCCATGCTCAGGCGTCATCCTCGTCTTCTTCGGGCTCTTCTTCGGAGTCGTCAGAAGCTTCCTCGTCTTCTTCGGCTTCCTCCGCCTCTTCCTCGTCTTCGTCGGAGTCGGAAGCTTCGACGGCTTCCTCCGCCTCTTCCTCGTCTTCGTCGGAGTCGGAAGCTTCGACGGCTTCCTCCGCCTCTTCCTCGTC
>SLPW01000482.1 GCA_007131755.1 Myxococcales bacterium
CCCGGCTGAGGGGCGATGTCTTTGATTCGGGAGAGGTGATCGCGCCAGTCCCGATCGGTCGCGTTTCGGGCCTGAATCATCACCGTGTGATCCGTGCTCTGCCCTGCGTATCGCCAGCCGAGCATGGCATGGGCCAATACATATCCCTCGGTGGGTTGCATTGGATCTTCGCTGCTGTCGCCAATCTGTACGGGACGAGGTACGCGGTTTTGAGGGGCAGCGAATTGGCTTCCGATGGATGCGAAGAGAGGATCGCCGTCGTAGCGCAGGTCTGCGCGACCCGACAGAGGTGGAATGAACGGAAGGGGATCCCCATCGTCTCGACGAGTTGCCCAGGTATAGGAAGCACCGACGTCGACGATGAAGTCGTCGACGAATTGCCACTCCACACGTCCTTCGCCCCCCAGAAAGTGGGCATCGTCCCCCTGGGCCTCGAAGACCGGTGTGGTGCGCGGCGGTGCTCCCTCGCGAAAGACACGCACCGTCTCGCCGGTGGGATTATAATAGATGTAGTCGTCGACCCGGTTGTAATAGAGAGCGCTCTCCACCTTCAGCCTGGAATGCTCCCCGCGAAGGAAGACATCGACACCATGGCCGATCTCCGATTCCAGATCGGGGGTTCCAATATCAAAGGAAAAATCCGCCAGGTGCGGCCCATCGGAGTACATCTCCTCGATCGTGGGATTGCGGAACGAGCGAGCGAACGTGGTTCCCAACGTCCAGCCTTCGACGAAGCTCCACAACCCCGACAGCGAAGCCGAAATGGCGTGAAAACTGCGCGGCTCCACGGGCTTGACGATGACACGCTCCCGCGTATTGACCCGAATATCGCTCAGATCGCTGGTCGTTACGTGGCGATAGTCGTAGCGAAGTCCCGTCTGCAGGCGAAATGGATCCCTCGCGATCTCTTCGAAACCATAGATCCCGAAGGCACGCTCCGCTCCAGAGCGAGACCCTGGCGCCGCTCCCCCGGTCGTCAAATCACGGCTCTGAAGCGACACCCCCAATGCTCCTTCCGCATACAGCTCCCCCTGCTTCTCGGATCCCAGACGCCGGTGTTGAGCCAATATCTGGGTATCCGTACTCAACTGATCGAAACTCGCTCCAATGACGGGCTCGTCGTCAATGATTCGCTCGATCTCGTCGTGGCTAAACTGCACGGCGCTCGAGCGAAACTCGATGTTATCAAAGACACTGATGGGCTCATTGTATTCGGCCAGCACCCGACCGGATAACTTTCGTGCCTCGCTGGTCACGCCACCGGGATGGCCTCCCGGAATGAGTTCGCCATCGAATTCACCGGGAATATCGTAGACATTGTCGTAAAACCGAAAGGAGGCGCCGAGCACGCTAGAATCGCCCACATGGCTTAAGCCTGCCGCGGTATTGAAGGCCTGCAATCCCGTTCGGTCGATCACTCCCAGGGGCGTCTGCGTGTCGCCTGCGCGCCGCGCCGTGGCCTCTGCGAAAAACGCAAGTGGTCCCAGCGGTCCGCGCAGCACCGCCCCACCACTGATGCCGTCATTGACCGACTCGTAGCGCGTCGAAGCTGCCCCCTCGACCTGGCTCGGTTGAAAGCGCGGAATGTCCTCACGGATGACGTTGACCACCCCTCCCAGGGAACTGGACCCGTAGAGAAGACTCGCCGGCCCCCGCACAACATCCATTCTCTCCGCAGACAATGGCTCCACCATCACGCCGTGGTCCGCCGCCGTCCAGTAGATATCCCCTGTCGGATGACCATCCTCTAACATCAATACCCGATCACCGGGCATGCCTCGGATCGTTGGACTGGCAGCTCCCGGCCCGTTGTATTCCATACCGAAGCCGGGAACGGAGTCGAGGGTCTCCGGAACGCTGCTCGAGAGATTTCGTTGCAGCTCATCTCCCTCCATCCGGGTGGTGGGACGATAGATATGTTGAGCTCCGACTCGATGGCCCGTCGTCGTCACGACGACTTCATCCAACTCCACCGGCACCATTCTGAGCTGAACTTCTGTCGTGTTCGTTCGATCGGCATCGATCGCGACTTCTTCCTGTGTCGGCTCGTAGTCGTGATGCTCGACGTGCAATGAGACGAGGCCCGGCGGAAGCTCCCTAAACTCAGCACGGCCGTCGAAGTCAGTCACTTGTTTCGTTCGCTTCTCCCCTGCAACCACCTCCACGGTGGCATTATCAACGGGAATCCCCTCACCTTCGTAGACAACGAAAATCTGAAGACTAGCCGACGTGGAGGAAGACCCTTCGGCGAGAGTGCTGCTGCTAATGCACGTAAGTAGCACGAACACCAGGAAAGCAACTGCTTTCGACGAGGGGCGAATCACCGTCCATTTGAGCCGAGAATTGATCATAACGAACAGGGAAGAAGCGACGGGCCAAAAAAAAGACAAGACCATCTGGACGCGGCACAATATCGCAAATGCAACTCATTTGCAATAACCCGTCTCGGCTAATGCAAAAAGGCACTTCCCCCCCGTAAAATCCCCTGTTCCTGTATTCTGCCGGGTATGCCCTGTGCTTATTGGGACAATCCGAAACCTCTCGACCCCAGCCGCTCGAACGACAGATAGTCGCGAGCCCCACCTCCTTCACCCGAGCGAGTGGAATCGCCGTACGTGGTCCTGGTTCCGTCGTGCTCTCCTTGGTCCCTACACAAGCGAGTACACGTCCCCGTCGCCGCTTCTGAGCCTTGAGGCTTGAGGCTTCAACCTCCCGCCATTGGCTGAAAATAATTGGCGCAATTCGTCGCTCCTCCACAATCGTGTTGACCAGGTGGGAACGTAAGTTCTACGGAGTCGACGTATATTACGTTCATAAAATAAGTCTCCCCGGGTTCGAGAACACAGCGATTGCTCTCCGAATCAAGAGACCAGCGGGTGACATGCTTGCCTTCCACACTCTCGTAAATCCTAATGCATGCGGAATCATCAAAATTTTCCGGATCCACATCTCCGGGACATTCGGAAATTGAAATCAACATCAAGCCGCCACCATAGGTCTCCACGCTGTGTGTAACCGGAGCTAGATTCCATGCGCCCTGGTCTACCTGCAGGTCGGTGGGCACTGTAAACTCCATGGCTACGTATTCCCCTTTTGGCAGGACAAACATTACACTATTTGATGTCCCGGGAAATTCATCGCCCATAAATACTTCGGTATACTGCGACGGATCAGGATCGCGACCATCGATGACGTCCGTTGCCTCACTCCAATCGGGGAGATCGCCGAGCAGCGTGAGGTCATCGCAATTCGTCGAATTGCCCGGCTCTCCGGTATCCGGCTCTCCCGTATCCGGCTCTCCCGTGTCCGGCTCTCCCGTGTCCGGCTCTCCCGTGTCCGGTTCACCCGTATCACCAGGTGTCGTACCGATATCCTCTACGTCACGGGTATCGGACTGCACAGCCGTGTCCCCATTCTCCACAGCACCGCTGTCATCTCCTACGTCCATCCCCGATTCACCGGGACTCTCCGAACATCCAATCACCAGTACGGAAAGGCAGATCGCGACAAGAGAGAATATTACAGTAAGTGACTCGTGGGTTGCGCCTTTCTTTACGTTCTCAATCATAACAAACATCCTCATTGGGTGCAGATACGACATCGGATGCAGCACGATCCGATCACCGGTCAGAAGATCGTCGAAAACGGCACTAATCTGGGGCCCGCGGCCTGCCAGGCCGCCCGCCGAGCTTGTCGAGGCGACCCGGGGTCGAGGGCTGATAGAGATCGGTTTCGACTCGGCAAGCTCGTTGGCGGGCAAGCTGCCCGCGGGCCCAAAAGCAACGTGTGCGCGAGCCCCATGTCGTATCTGCACCCATCCTCATTACTAAGTGTGAGCGTTCAGTCGAAATACGAAACGTATGGCTCGGGCCATGATGATACCTTTAAGAACTGCCGCTGTCCTCGTATGTCGCCTGGGCCCTCTTACCGAGCCGAACCAAGATCGGCGCCAGAAGCCGGGTCATCTCCGGTGCGAGGCCTGCAAAGCGGGCCATCATCCCCCGGCTTTTGGGGAGCGTTACCTCCAGGGGGCGTTTGGGGAGCACCTCGTCGACGATGAGCGCTTCCACCTCCTCTAATGTCAGCGGACGGGAGCCGGAGAAGGTCAGCGCCGCCTCTTCGTAGTCGGCTTGCAGATCGAGCATCGGCGTCTTTACGGCGTCCAGAAGGACCACAGAAACGGCCACCCCTTCGGGGCGTAGCTCTTCGGCTGCGG
>SLPW01000117.1 GCA_007131755.1 Myxococcales bacterium
CCCGCCCTTCCCCTTCTTCCGCATCTTCTTTTCCGCCGCCGACATCTCACCGTCCACATTTTCGACGGTGATCTTGTCCAGCTCCGACGGTGTCAGATCCCAGTCCTGCAGCGCCGTCGCCAGATAGGCCGAGGCCAGCGCGGCGATATCATCGTCCTCGTCGACGTCATTCATCTCGGCGATGCTATGGACGCGTTGTTGAACGGACTCGCCAGGCTTCGGCACCCTCTGGATGCGCCGACTCGAGGGACGGCCGAACTGCTTCGGCTCCCGGGCTCCCATATAGGTCGCCATCTCGTTGGCCTGACGCAATTGTCGGATCCCCGTGATGGTCACGGCCTCCTGAAAGCTGATCGCCAACGACGACTCCGCCTCCAACAGAGCGTCGAATTGGTAGCGCGACAGATGCATCAGCGTCGCTCCTTGGCCGCCGACGCGAAGCGACGCCGAGCGACGCCCCTCCTGCAGCAGGGCTCGCTGGCCCAGAAAACCTCCCGGCCCTATCGTGGCCAGCCGATAATTCTTGCCGCCGATATTGCGCAATACGTCGACGCTTCCTTCCGTGATGAAATAGGCCTCCGGAGCCGGCTCGCCCTCCACGCAGATCACGGCCCCCGGCTTGTAGCGGCGGGCCTCCGTGGCCGTGCGCAGCACAGCCCGCTCCTCCTCGCTCAACCCCTCCAGCACCCCGTCGGCACGCAGATCGGGCTGAACCCGCAATGGCTCCGCCCCTTTGGTCGCCTGTTGAAGGGCAGCCAAACTCGGCTGACGTGGCTGGGTGGGCTCGCGCTTTTCCACCAACAACTTCGAGATCACCTGGTTTGTCTCCTCCAACATCGCTGCCAGGCGATTGGCAAATCCCCGCACCACCCGCGAGAATAGCTTCGGCGCATTTTGCTTCATGGAATCGAGCATCGTCCGCGTCAGCGTCAACACCTGCGTCGGCCCCTCGGCTAGCACCGTCGCCGACCGTGGCGCAGGATCGAGCGACGACATCTCCCCCACCGTCTCTCCCCTCTTCTTTCGGGCCGCCACCATCGGCTCCCCATCGTCCCCTCTCACCTCCACCACCAGCTCTCCTCTGGCGACGATGGCCAGATAGTCCCCGGGATCGCCCTGACGAAACAGCACCTCTCCCGCAGACAGGATTCGCTCCTTGAAGACCGGCGCCAGCATCTGACAATCTTCGCTCGACAGCCGATCAAAGGTCTGTGTTTCTTCGAGAAGTTGAATCCGTTCCTTCTTCGAAACTGCCATGGCCGCTCCTGTCCGCTGTGTTCGTAATTTCCACCAGACCAGACTACGCTTTCGCCCCATTTCCGTAAACTGATCGCCGAGACTTTGCCATGTCCACCCGTCCCCCCTCCGTCCTCTTCTTCGACGTGATGAACACACTGGTTTACGACCCCATCGAAGAGGAGATCCCCCGGTTTTTCGGCCTCTCCTTAGACAGGCTTTACGCACAAAAACACCCCACGGCCTGGGTGGATTTCGAGCGCGGCGAGCTCTCGGAGTCGATGTTCTACGAGATCTACTTTCCCGACTCCCCGCAGCCCATCGACGGCGACGCCCTGCGAAAGGTGCTCTTCGATGCCTATCGCTTCCTCGACGGCGTCGAGCCTTTGCTCGAGCAATTGCGCAACACCGACGTCGTCCTCTACGCCCTGTCCAACTACCCGGTATGGTTCGAGATCATCGAGGAGAAACTCGCGTTATCTCGCTATCTTCGCTGGGACTTCGTCTCCTGCAAGACAGGCCACCGAAAGCCCGACCCCCGCGCCTACCTGGTCGCCACCAGCGGCGCCGACGTCTCCCCTGAAGACTCCCTCTTCGTCGACGACCGCCAGAGCAACTGCACTGGCGCCCGCGACGTCGGAATGGACACCATCTGCTTCCAAGACGCCCGGCAACTACGCACCGAACTCACCCGCCGCGGGCTTTTATAGCAATCCTTTTGTTTGGCAACGCCACAACGCATCTCCGAGTGTGATCGGTTTCCGTCGGTAGTAGATCCCTGGCCCAGGCCCCGGCCCAAGCCCTGGCCCGTCCTTTGCGGTTGTCTTTTTCGGTTCTTGCCTCTCCCTCCTGAGGATGGTTTTGGCCCGAACCTCATTCGCCTATGCGAAGCAACATCGGGCCAGGGCCAGGGATGGGGCCGGGGCCAGAGCGAGCTCGACCACACCGAGTTCTACAACCGATCAAGCTGGATCGAACCACCCAACTCCCGAGCAACAACCGCCACGCTCAACAACCACGATCGTGCTGTTCACCGCGTAATCAGCCACGCTCAGCGGGCTCTTTCGCGCCTCCGCGTCCCAGCGCTCTTTTTTTCGCGAGGCAGCGCTCCGTGCTCCGCGCTCAGCGCCGCCGCGCTCCGCGCTACGTAGTCTCCAAAAACTCGCGCACCACCTCGGCGACGCGCTGCGGCGCCTGAAGGTGGACGTGATGACCCCCGTCGACCTCCACCACCTCGACGTCTTCGATGGCCCCCAACCTTCGCTCGATCGTCTCCTCGTCCACAGGCCATCCCTGGCGAGGACGCACCAGCCGCACGGGACAGTCGATCCCTTTCAAGAAAGCCAGCACCTGCCGTTCCGTAAGCCGAATCCTGGAGGTGGCCTGCAGTCTTCGGTCGTGCGTAAAGACCCACCTGCCGTCCGACTCACGTCGCGCTCCCCGCTGTAGCAACGGCCGAAGCCGCTGTGGGCTGACGTCTCTTCGGGCCCGCCGCATGGCGTCCAGGATTTGCTCTTCCGATTCATATCGACGCCGCCGCCCGTCGCGAAGCGACTCCTCTTCGCCGAGGGCCCGCTGCAATTGCTCCACCACGTCCTCATCGGGCTGACTCCAGGGCCCGATCCCATCGATGAAGACCATCCGCTCCACCCTGCCTTTCGCCACCGGCGCCACCAGCGAGGCGATGGCGGCGCCCATAGAGTGGCCCAGAATCGAAAAAGACTCCCACCCCAGCACCTGCGCCGCCTGCAGGACGACGTCCACCCAGTCGATGAAGTGGTAATTGGCCTCCGACGCAAGTCCCTGGGATTTTCCGTGTCCCGGCAGATCCAGCGCCACCACCCTCAACCCATCCCCCAGAAGGGGAAGGAGGCCATCGAAGCTGGCCGCGTTGTCCAACCATCCGTGAAGCGCCAACACCGGCCGACCATCCTCGGGCCCCCAGATCTTGGCCGCCACCTCCAATCCACGACATTCGAGTCTTCTCTCCGTCCACTCCACGACTACTCCCGGATGATAGTTTCTGCGTCGACGCCGCCATGGCTTCGCCACATTCCTGGTATTTCCAATTGCCTGCCCCAGATCAGAGGCTACTTTCGATCCCTCGACACCTCAACTCGACGCCGACGGCACTGTCCGCTGAGCCAAACAATCGCTGACGTTCCACGGGGTAGCGATGAATCACGCCTCCCACGACATTGAACACACACACTTTCTGGCCTCCGACTTCGCTCCCCTCTTGAGCAACTTCGACCTCCACACTCACGACGAACACCACTCTACAATCTATGGGTTACGCCGCGATCTGACGCTGGCCTACGTCAACGCCGAGTGGATACGCTATGCCTACAGAAACTCCGCTCCCCGACATCTCCTGCAGCCCGATATCGTCCTCAACCTCTGTGTCCTCGACTTCATCTCCGGTCCTCTGCGCAGCTTTTACCGCCGCCTCTTCCAGAGCACTCTTCGACAGGCTGTGCCCCGCGACCACGACTACGACTGCTCTACCCCGAATGAGCTTCGAGAACTCCACATGGACGTCCTCCCCCTTCCTTTCGGTGCCTCCGAGCCCGACGGCCTGCTCACCATCCACTCTCAAGTACGAAGTCGTCCCATCCCCGATGACTACCCCCCTCCGCAGGGCGCGTCTGTGCCCGAGGACTATCTAACCCCCAGGGGACTTCTCATCACTTGCAGCAATTGCCGCCGCTTTCGAGCTCAAGACGGCACCGAGCGCTGGGACTGGATCCCCGAATACCTCAATCATCCGCCGGCCCCCATAAGCCACGGATTGTGCGACGTCTGTCTGGACTATTACCACCCCATCAACAGAGATTGAGGCCGGACTTCAAAGCGGCGATCACCGCGCCACACCGCCCTCCAACGTCAGCGCCGATCGCTCAATCACCTCCTTGTCTCTGGCCATCAACACCGCCGCCTCCACCATGGTCTGCAACTGACGTACGTTGCCCGGCC
>SLPW01000185.1 GCA_007131755.1 Myxococcales bacterium
GCCCCGAAGCTCAGCGCAAATACCACCAGCGCTACCAGCGCCACCGGGGCCGTCGCCCTCCAGGTGATGGCCGACGCCGCCGGCACACTGCGCTCCACGGAGGGCCTCATCGTCGGAGGACGGCACAATTCGAGCCCCACCCCCAGGAAGAACGCCGCAAGTCCCACCACGAAGACGGGGTGGTCCACCACGGGGATATAGTTGACCAATAACGGCTGGGCGCCGGGAATGAAGGCCGAGACCGACATCGCCACCACCCCTGCCACGGCCACATATCTGCCAATTCTTCGCCACGGGCTATCGGACACACCGTCGACCAGGGATCTTAGCCCTGCCGCGTAGGCCATAAACCAGCCCCACAGCGACAGAACGACGTGCACCACCAATGCCCGCCGGAAAAAGCGCGGATCGTCGATCAGCTCCGAGATGATTGGAATCCGGCCCACCACGAGGGCCAGGGCCAATCCACCGGCCAGCACCAACGTGGCCACGGCCAGCACCACCCAATGCAGTGCTCCCTGATATGATTTCGATCTGGATGAAGAGCGATGCATCACCGTTCCGTTGATTTCATCCCAAGAGGCCACTCCTCTTGCTTCTAAATCAACGGTAATGCACGGCGGTTATAGGTGTGATGATCTGGGTCATATGTGGGTGGTGGGTGGTCGGTGGTGGGTGGTCGGTAGTGGGTAGTTAACGGCGCACAGAGGTCTCCTCTGTGCAGGCCGGATCGTACCCATTACCCACCACCCATTACCTGCTGTATCTGTCCACCGCTCGAGCGAAGGCCGCAGGAAAGTCGACGTCCGTCTCTCGAGAGTCGAGGAAGGGATTCATCACGCAGAGCCGGAGCAACACCAGCTCTTCTTCGTCCGCTTCTGCGTCCCATTGGCCGGTGAATGGCGTAAGCATCGCCCCGTACTCCGAGAAGCGAAGCCGGGTGCGAGAGACGAAAAATGGCGACTCCTGCCGCGGCGAGAACGCCTCATACAGGCGCTGGGTGCGCTCGTTGGTGACACTGAGGGGCTCGCCGTCGTGGGCGACACAGAAGGCCAGTACATTTGACGTGGCAGGTATGATCCGCGTCGGTGCCTTGCAGGACTCCAACTCGTCCTGCATGCGCTTTCGGGCCTGCACGGTGCGACGCAAAATTCTGCCGTATCCATCGGCGTCCAGCCCGATGGTGCGGGCCGTCAACCAGGTGGCCACCGCACCGGCTGCCGAACGTGACCCCTCGATGGTCTGCGGGCCTCGATCGGTGCCGGCCTCGAAGTCCAGATAGGGAGCGTCGACGCTATTTGCGAAATACTCCCTGGACCGCGCCGTAATAAAAGCTCCCGATGAATAGGGAACATATCCCAATTTGTGGGGATCCAGGGTCACCGAGTTTGCCCTGCGGATTGCCCCCAGGGCCCTGCACACACCGTCGGTCAATCCACAGGATTCCCAATTTCCGCAGACATCGGCCGCGAAAAATCCTCCGTATGCCGCGTCGACGTGATGATAGACGTGCAAATTTTTCCGGCGCGCAAGGCGATCGAGTAAATTTTGCACCTCATCGACGGGATCGAAGGCTCCCAACTCGGTGGTTCCCGCTACGCTGACGACCATCATCACCGGACGATCTTTGTCATGGGCCTCTTCAATGCGTTCGCGAAGGTGCTCCACGCACATCACTCCCCTCTCGTCGAGTTTCACCGACCAAAACGCCTCCTTGCCCAGCCCCAACAACTCCGCCCCCTTTACCCACGAATAATGCTTGTGGTCCGGCACCAGGATCACCGGTCCCCGATAGGTGGCGCCGAAAATAGACTGGATCACCTGCGCCGCTTCATAGGGATTGTGGGCAGACAACTCGAAGGCTGAGATCTGTTCGTCTCCCAGGTGGGGATGAAGATCGTCGCGCATCTCCCATCCCATATGGGCTGCCTGGCACAGACTCAACGCCTCCATCCCCTCCTCAATGGCCGCTACACCGACAGCCATCCAATGTTCCATTCGCCGCCTGGCTCGGACCATGGCTTCGAAATTGGCCACCGTACCGCCGCTGGTAAAATGCCCTCGCGCGCGCGCACTATCGAAGCCCAGCATCTGTGCCAGAGCCGCCAGCGCCTCAGACTCCAACTCCACGCCCACTCGCGACGACTCCCCGGAGACGTTATTGGGATTGTGCAGCAAGGTGATCACATGCCCGATCATCGCCGGCAGCGAGGTCTCCGAAAACATATGGCCCACGTACCGAGGGGAGAATTTGGGAACCTCCTCCTCGAAGCGATGCAACAGCCGGTGTACTTCCGTAACCAACTCCGCTCGTCGCCTTCGAAACTCGGGCAGGCGCTGGTCCGAATCGGAGATCGCCCGACCGTCGCAGGGATATTTTCTGCGACGCCAGGACACATAAGAGGTGACGACTCCACGCAAGATCTCCCCGAACCAGTCCGCATTTTCGGACTGCGGCCCCAGAAAGAAGCTCTTCAACGCCACATCGTGAGGATCACAGCGTCGGCTCTCATCGAGTTCGCCCGGAATATCTGGTTCGAGGGCCATCGTCACATCTCCGTCGTCAAGGGGTCAACAATGGACGACGGGCAGTGGGTTACCCCACTACCCGCGGCCCATCTATTGCGCATTTAGATAGGCCAGGATTGCCTTGATCTGATCCGGGTCGGAGGTGGTCGAGATCATGGGCGCGGGGAAGTCCTCGCTCAGCGCCGCTGCCTCCGGATCTTGGTCTCTCATCCCCGCGGGATCGATGATGATCCGCGCAATCCAAGCTGCCGACCTTCGCTCCGCCACGTCTCCCAGAGCGGGCCCGGCGCCGTCGCGACCCATCTGATGGCATCCCGCACATCCCAGCGAGGAGAAGAGCTCTTCTCCTTCTTCCACCAGAGCCGGATCGTCGGGAAATTCCGTAATTCCCGCATTATCAATCCCCGAAGGGCCATCCTCCGTGACCTCGCCATCTCCGTCATTTCCTTCGGCAGCTCCGTTGGTCTCCGGCGGATCACAGGCCAGAAATCCCAACATCAACAGGAACGCCGCGCCAATACCGATCAGTTTGCGATTCATCTCGAACTCCTCTTGTTGGTGAACTACCCGCGGGCATCAACGCCGGCGGAACAACTTCCACCTTCGAGACTAATCTCCGCCCTGTTCCGCGCTATGAGCCAGATCATGTATTGCTCGCTCCCATCGCCACGGCCGCTCGTGTGCAGGCCAGAAACGTCAGCGCCGTGGCCACCACCGCACCGGCGAATACAAATTCGAATATCCACTCGCCCTGGAACTGGGCAGGCCACATCCCGGTCAGCGGGATCATGGTCACCAACAACACCAATAATGCTGCAAGCCACGTGCCACGCGATCCGGACGCTGTTCTTCCCCAGCAATTATGAGCAGCAGAAATCAACCCCATGGTCACAAAGCCGGCGAAGGCGACGTGCAAATAAAACAACCTCATCCCCGCCCTCAGGCCCCACTCCGCAAGGGGCGGCACCGCCACGGCGGCGAGCATCGCCACCGTCATCAGCAAGAATACCAACGATCGCCATCCCCACACGTCGACGCGCGACCACATCCTTTGCACGATGAGCATCAATCCCGCCGCCACCAGTCCTGCCGCGGCACTTCCGAGCAGCGGCCATATCTCCGGTGTATAGGCTCGAGGAAGTCCCACCAGAAAGACGAATGCTACGGCGATACCCACGAGAATCCTTCCGATTCGTTCGTTCGCCGAATCCTCCAGATCCACCTCTGCGCGCAGCACTCCCAGCGTCCCCACCATCAGCCATCCCGCGCCGAAGAGATCGACGAAGAAGTGGACCGTCACGGACTCCCACAAAACGCTGTCCACCCCGGCGATCATCAACCCCGCCACGGCCCAGGCCCCCAGCGACGACACCACCAGCGCCCCCACGGCGAGGTCCCACAGCCTCATCGCCGGCGTGCGTTCCACACCGCGATTGGCCCCGAAATACACGGCGGCGAAGCCATACCACGCGAAGATTGCGAAGCCGCTCAATATCGCCGCCATCGGTAACTCCGCCCCGCCGATGGGTACCGAGCCGTATCCATACAACAAAAAGAAGGGGATGCTGGCTGCGGCGAAGACCCAGGCCGCCCAGCCCATGATGCATACCGAGGTGTCGACCTGCTGTCCGCCTTCCCGAGGCCAACGGGCGGCCATCAACGCCATCAACGC
>SLPW01000319.1 GCA_007131755.1 Myxococcales bacterium
GTCGACAAACACCGACCACCCATTTCCCTCATCGAAAAATCAGAGCTGGATCGTACACATCACGCCGTCCACAAATGCCGTGGCGTCGTCGGGATTGCAATCGGGAACCGGTGCTCCCCCCTGTCCGTCGTCGTTGGCCACGACCTGAAAACCGAGGTCCTGATTGAGCTGATTGGTGCTGATCTCGTAGGAGAAGTCCATCGTGGCCATGCCACCCGGTGAAATGGGCTGGTTCAGATTCTGAGTGGCCACAAGCTCCCCCTCTCCCTCGCCATGAAATACATACAGGCTTACGGGCAACCCCTCGGGAATTCCGCTCATTCCGGCGTTCTCGATGGTGACCTGCAACTTGATATCCGGAGGACAGGCGTGGGCGTGAACCTGCAACGAGCTCACCACCACGTCCGGTGAGTTCAGCGGCAACTCACCCTGTCGATTCGCCCGAAAGGTATTGTGGGTCTCCCAGGACGGACTCACCTGGGAGGGGACACTTCCGTCGTCGTTGATATTGTCGATATGATAGGCGAATTGATTCCAGATCTGGCGAGTGCTTACCCAGGCGTCGTGCACGTCTTGCAATACGAAGATTCCGCTGGTGCCCTCATTACAGGCATCGGGCCGATCGTCCATATTTTCGGGAAAACACTCCGGAAACCAGTCGGGGCGAATATCCGAACTATTGGGATTGAGAAAGTGATCGCAGTCCCGATCGTACTGATCGTTATTGGCGATCATCGCAATATTGGAACGTCCGTCGCCGGTGACATCCACCACAAGCGGATATTCCGTGGCCGTACGGGTAGTATTGATCCTCGAGATCAAGGGCTGGCCGCTCTGCCCATCCAACACCAAGAGTCGACACTCGTCGTTGTAGACCACCTCGTTTCGCCCGTTGCCCTGAAAGTCGAAGACCGACGAACCCGTGGCCTCCGAGCGGTCCTGCACCTCGATGCTCCACAAGACGCCGTCCCCGCTTCCGCCGCTCAGGCCTGACGCATCGCAGGGATCGACGGCGCAATCCTCTCCGGGCGTACAGTTCGGAAACTCTGGCTGATTGCACTCTCCGGGCTCGTCGGCTGCGTCGAGACAATCCAGATCGAAGACCGTATAGCACTGGCGCCCGGGAAAGCCGATCTCCACTGTGCCGTCGCCATCAAAATCGGCGATATTCGGCGCTCCTCCCTGTCCCCCTCCGGGCACGGGGATCTGATAGAGCGTCTGCCCGTCGTCTCCATTGAGGATATAGAGCGTTCCACTTCGCACCACGGCCACCTCCGGGCTTCCGGCCCGCCCGTCGGCGGCCACAATATCGGCGACGGCCACCATTCCGTTGTTGAAGTCTTCGTTGCACCACACCTCGACGAGTTCTCCGTTTGCGAAGTCCACCTCCCAGGCACAATCGCCGGTCAACAACTCCTGGCTCCCATTGCCGGTGAGATCGGCCAGCGCCGGCGCGCCCCAGGCGCCATGGGGTCCGTTATAGCCGCGACTGCTCCGGGTCCCGTCGGCGATCAACTCTCCCGTATCGGCGTTGATGACGGCCGTGCCCATGACGACCTCCACGTTGCCGTCACCGTTGATGTCGGCGAATATCGGCCCCATCCCCTCGGCGTCTCCATAGTCGGTGACCGTCCCCTCTCGAAAGATCCATCGGATGCAGTCATTTTCGTCCTGAACGGGATCGTCGCAGTTGACCGGATTTTCCAGAAGCGCAAGCCCCCCGTTGTCGTTTTCCCCCAGCACGGAGGCAATCTCTGGACGCCCGTCGCCCGTTACGTCGGCAATCGCCGTATGCCCCTGGCCCGAGAAGGTTCGTCGGTCGTTATAATAGACGACGTCTCCCGTCGCCCCGTCTACGACCACCAGAATTCCGTTATGCTGATCGCCGCCGTGATAAGGCGTAAACACCACCTCCGGCGTCCCATCCCCCGTCATATCCGCCGTCACCGGGATACTCTGCACGTTGCGGTAGAGCCGATCGCCGATCTCCACCCCTTCAAATCGCCAGACCTCTTCGGTCTCGAAGGCGTCGAAGTCCACGTCCATCTCGCACACCAGCCCCTCGGGAAACTCGTCGGGCAAACACCTCCCCAATCCATGGTCGCAATACTCGCCGAAATCGCAATCCGTAAAGTCTTCACAGACTTCTCCCGGCGTCACACACCCTCCGAAAATGCAGACATCCCCGGCGGGACAGCAGCCCGAAAAATCGTCGCCACATAGCTCGCCTGCCTCCGAACAATCCGGTGCGCACCCACCGCCGGGGCCACAGACGGGAAACTCCCCCTCACAGCATAACTCGCCCTGCAGACCACAGATCTCTCCACCACACTCCCCTCGGCACTCCTGAATCATCTCGCAATTGCCCTCGTCGTCGCAGAGCTCGGATTGGGCGCAAACCTCGCCATCGCCGCAGCAGACACCGATAGCCGAACAGAATTCACCGGACTCGCATACGCATTGCCCGTCGATGCAGGACTCTCCGTCGGCGCAATCGCCAGTGCTCTCACATCCGCACTGTCCGTCGTGACAGACGCCGGAGTCACAACTGACCGTGTCCCCATAACCGGTGCCGAACTCATCGCAGACGCTGAGCGCTCCCGCTTCGCAGATCGTCGTCCCCGGAGCACACTCCTGGCCGACACACAATCCCGCGTCGCCGTCGCAATAGGTCTCCCCTTCGCAATCGCTGTGGTCGCCGCACTCGTCTTTGACACATACCTGTTCGTCGGCGTGGCAGTGCGTACCGGGATCGCAATCATCGTCGCCCGTACAGCTTTCGCACTCGTCGCCGGGACATGGCACATCGCCTCCCGAGACTTCGTCGCTGCCGCACCCCCAGAGCGCCAGGGTGAGGGCGAATACAAGCGCTATCCATCTTTGTCGCATCATTGCTCTCCTCAAGCCATAGCAAGGCGTCGGTGAAACTGCCCACCTCACAACTGTATCGTACACATCACCCCGTCGACCATCATCGCCGCATCGTCGGGGTTACAATCGGGAATGGGCGCTCCTCCCTGTCCGTCATCGTTGGCCACCACCTGAAAGCCGAGATCTTGATTGAGCTGATTGGTGCTGATCTCGTAGTGAAAATCCACCGTCGTCACCCCTCCCGGGGAGATCGCACCGTCCAATGCCACCGTCTCCACCAATTCTCCCTCCCCGGAACCATGGAAGAGATACAGACTCACGGGCATCCCTTCGGGGATGGCGCTGACTCCGGCGTTTTCGATGGTGGCGCGAATCTCAATATCAGGAGGACACATCTGGGCGTGGACCTGCAGGGAGCTCACCACCACGTCCGGTGAGTTCAATGGCACCTCTCCCTGGCGG
Organism: Myxococcales bacterium; assembly: GCA_007131755.1. GTDB lineage: Bacteria > Myxococcota_A > Bradymonadia > Bradymonadales > Bradymonadaceae > SLJM01. The sequence continues at coordinate 3,334 of SLPW01000319.1, forward strand.
GCGGCCCGAAAGGTGTTGAACTCCTCCCAGGGGGCCTGCCATGGGTCGGGAGCCGAAAGATCGCCGTCGATATTCGTGATGTGGTAGGCGTGCTGATTCCACACCGAGTGGGTGCTCACCCAGGCATCGTGGACATCGCGCAGAGCGAAGAGTCCGTGGTTGCCCTCCTCACACCATTCGGGCCCGTCCTGCGGGTCGCCGTGGCATTCCGGAAAGAAGTCCGGCCTGTCGGCGATGGGATCGACGCAGTCTCGGTCGAAAGCATCGTTATTTGCTTGAAAGACGAGATTGCTTCGACCGTCGCCGTCGACGTCGGCGACAATGGGCATCTCCGAATTGGCCCGCCGGCTGGCGAATTGCGTCATCAGCGGCGATCCGGTGCGGCCGTCGAGGACGAAGACCCGACAGTGGTCGCCGTAGACCACTTCATGGCGTCCGTCTCCCTGAAAATCGAAGACAGCACTGGCAAATCCAGTGCCCGTCACCGAGTCCACAATCTCAATACTCCACAGAATCCCGTCGCCTGACCCACCGGGCACCTCCGGACAGGGCTCGACGACGCAATCCACTCCCGGGGTACACTCCGGAAATTCCGGGCGCTCACACCCCGGCAAGTCCTCGTCCTCCGGGCCCAGACAATCGAGGTCGAAGACGGTAAAGCATGTCTGGCCTCCGACACCGAACTCTGCTGTGCCGTCGCCATCGAAGTCCGCCACCACCGGAGGCCCCCCGCGCACCGCTCCCGGCAAATCGAAGTGATGAAGGATCTCTCCGTCCTCTTCGCTGACCACGAAGACATCTCCATCGCCCACCCAGATCACCTCCGCACGCCCCTGTCGCTCTCCTCCCATCACATCGCCGACGCCGACGTAATTTCGATCGTTATTATCTCTCGTCTGATAGCCCGGAAGCTCGGAGTTGCACCATTTTTCCTGCAGGTCCGACTCCCCTTCCTCGTAGTGATAAGCACAGCCCGAGGTCAGAATCTCCATCTGCCCGTCGCCGTTCAAGTCCAGGGCCACCGACATCGACACCTGCCCCTGTGGGGCGCTGGCGAGCACCTCTCCCGTCTCTCCGTCGAATACAGAATGGACGAAGAGCACCTCCAGCTTTCCATCACCCGTAATATCTGCCAGCGATACCGCCTGGTTGATCCCCGTACTGTTCACAGTCTCTGACCAACGCACGCAGCCATCGTCGTCGTCATCCGGCTCCGGGCAACTGACGATATCCTCCAGGACCCCCACCCCGTTCGTCGTGGCCACGGCGATCTGAGGAGGACCGCTGCCGTCGATGACGCCAACGGCATTGTGGCTGCGCGAACGGATGGGAAGGTTGTCATTGACGTAGATCGTCGACCCGTCCACTCCGTCGATGACCACGATGACTCCTGCCGTGATCGTCCCTCCGTAGGCCGAAAACACCACCTCCGGTGTCCCGTCGCCCGTCATATCCGCCACCAGCGGCGTCGTCGCCACCTGATCGTAGATCTCGCCATTTACCTCCACGCCCTCCCAATGCCACAACTCCTCGACATCGAAGGGATCGAAGTCCACGTCCATCTCGCATACCAGACCCTCCGGAAATTCGTCCTCCAGACAGCGCCCCAGTCCGTGGTCGCAATACTCCCCGAAATCGCAATCGGCGAAGCTGTCACAGGGCTCGCCGGGAGTGCGACATTCCCCAAAGACGCAGACGTCTCCCTGTGGACAGCACCCCGTAAAATCCTCACCGCACACCTCTCCATAGCCCGAACAATCGGGCGCACAGCCACCATGAGGTCCACAGACCGGCATCTCTCCCTCACAACATAACTCTCCCTGCAGTCCACAGACCTCGCCAGCACACTCTGGTAGACATTGCTCCACCGTCTGGCATTCGCCATCGTCGTCGCAGAGCTCGGAGACGGCACAGCTCTCACCATCGCCGCAACAGATGCCGGAGTTGGCACAAACCTCCCCGGATTCACAGACACATGAACCATCGATGCAGGACTCTCCGTTGGCGCAATCGCCAGCGCTGTCGCATCCACATTGCCCGTCTACGCAGACCCCGGAGCTGCAGGTGATCGTATCCCCATATCCGGTGCCGTATTCGTCACATACGCTGAGCGCTCCCGCTTCGCAGATCGTCGTCCCCGGAACACAAGATTGGCCCACACACAATCCGCTGTCGGCGTCGCAATAAGTGTCGCCATCACAACCGGCGTGCCCGTCGCACTCGTCCTTGACGCACACTCCCTCTTCTCCATGGCAGTGCGTGCCCGGATCGCAGTCCTCGTCGCCCGTGCAGCGCTCGCACTGGCCGCCTGGACAGCTCACGGAGACCTCGTCGTCTCCACAGGACCAAAGGGTCAATGCCAGTGAGAATATCATCGCCAGCCATCTTCGTCGCATTCCTACGCTCCCGTCCACTGCCCACACTTACGATAACGCGCCAACGCTATCGTCTCCAAACTCCACGCTCCTCACCGTCACAACTGAATCATACACATCACCCCGTCCACCATCGCCGAGGCATCGTCGGGGTTGCAGTCTGGAATCGGCGCTCCTCCCTGGCCATCATCGTTGGCCACCACCTGGAATCCCAACTCCGTGTTGAGCTGACTGGTGTTGACCTCGAAGACGAAGTCCACCGTCGTCATCCCTCCCGGCGAAATGGCCTGGCCGATCTGTTCGGTGGTCACCAATTCTCCCTGACCGCCGCCGTGGAAGAGATATAGACTCACCGGCATCCCTTCCGGGATACCGCTCATCCCCGCGTTCTCAATCGTGGCTCGAATTTTTATGTCCGGCGGACAGGAATGAGCATGGACCTGCAACGAGCTGACCACCGGATCCGGTGCATTCAGCGGCACTTCGCCCTGGCGATTGGCCCGAAAGGTATTGTGACTATCCCAGGGCATGCTTGGAGAGGTCGGCACTCCGGCGTCGTCGGTGGTATTGTCGATATAATAGTCGAAATGATTCCAGATCGTACGGGTTCGAACCCATCGATCCTCCGGATCTTGAAGCGCAATCACCCCGTGAGTCCCCTCCTCACACCAGGTGGGCACCTCATCATCCGGGTCTTCCGGATGACACTCTGGAAAGCGCTCCGGCTGGGTGGCGATGGGAGTTTCGCAATCGCGGGCAAATTCGTCATTATTTGCAGACACCACGATATTGGTTCGGTTATCGCCGTTGACGTCGACGATGATGGGATATTCGCTGGAGGTGCGATTGGTATTGCCGTGGAGAAAGTAGGGACTTCCGTCTTGGCCGTTGAGGACCATCAGCAGACACTCGTCGTTGTAGACCACCTCGTTTTTTCCGTCCCCCTGGAAGTCGAAGACCGAACTGCCTGTGCGGTGTGATGATTCATCCTGTACGTAGATGCTCCACAATACCCCCTGGCCGGTCCCCATGGTGTCGCGCAGATCTTCGCAGGCGCAGTGATGACCGTAGTCGCAGGTCTCGATTTCGGGGCGCTCACATCCGGGGCGATCCTCCATCAGATCCTCATCGCCGTCGGCGTCGGGGACCACACAGTCCAGATCGTAGACGGTATAGCAGTTGGCACTGGCGATGCCGAATTCGGCGCTTCCGTCGCCATCGAAGTCGGCGATGATGGGAGATCCGCCGGAACCTCCTCCGTAGATCGGAAATTGATGGAGCACCGTGCCGTCACTGGCGGCGATGACGTAGACGTTCCCGTCTCCCGTAAGAACGAACTCCGGCTCTCCGTCGTTGGTGACGTCGCCCACCGCCGCATAGCGCTTTCGATCGCTGTCGGCTACGGGCTCATCGGTACACCACAACTGGGTCAACTCTCGGTCTGAATCCAGAGAATACAGACATCCCTCTCCCAAGATCTCTAGCTTTCCGTCTCCTGTGACGTCGGCGGCCACCGTATAGTCGTAGCCCCCGTCATCCAGAACGGCGATCACTTCTCCCGTCGTCGCCTCCAGGATCGTCTCCCGCAGGATGATCTCCACATTTCCATCGGCATTTAGATCGGCCACCACCGGTGCCCCCTGGTCGGTGTAGACGTCCTCGTCATTCCACCACAGCACGCAGCCGTCATCGTCGGCCTCCGGATCAGGGCAGTTGACGATGTCGCGATAGACGCCGATGCCGCCCGCCTGATGATCGACCCCTACGATCTCGGGATATCCGTTGCCCGTCACATCTGCCACGGCGAGCTGAGCTCCGAAATTGGTGAAGCGCTGAGCGTTGAAATAGATCGTGTCTCCTGTGGCTCCGTCGGCCACGACGGGGACCGAATTTCCACCGCCTCCGCCGTCCTCGCGGTAGGCGTTGAACACCACATTCGGCGTGCCGTTTCCGTCCATATCCGCTACCAGCGGAGTCATCATCACGTTGCTGTACATCACCCCGTCGACGTCCACCCCGTCCCACTGCCAGAGCACTTCCGGCTCGATCTCGGCAAAGTCGTAGTCCTCCTCACAGACCAGCCCTTCCGGAAAGTCGTCCGGCAAGCACCGTCCGAGACCCTCGTCGCAATACTCATCGAAGCCGCAATCCGTAAAATGCTCGCACTGCTCTCCCGGCGAGACGCAATCTCCGAAGATGCAGACATCTCCCTCGGAGCAACAACTATCGAAATCGGCTCCACACAACTCGCCGGCATCGGAACAATCGGGGGCACAACTTCCGTCGGGACCGCATACCGGTTCACTTCCATCACAGCACAATTCACCCAGAAGCCCGCAGACCTCTCCTTCGCACTCCGGTCGGCATTCCTGGAATTGCTGGCACTCCCCTTCATCGTCGCAGACCTCACTGACCGCGCAGACCTCATCGCTTGCACAACATCCGGCGTCGGGCCCGCAACTCACTCCCGAGGGACACTGGCATACGCCATCACTACAGCTCTCGCCGGGGGCACAGTCGTCGGCCCCAGCACATCCGCACTGGCCGTTCTGGCAGACCCCGGAAGCACACTCGTCGAATTGCTCGAAACCGCTCCCAGCGTCATCGCAGCGCAGCACAGCCGCTCCATCACAGGTCGTCTCCCCGGGCTCACAGATCGCCCGGGCACACTGCCCGGTGGCGTCATCGCAATAGGCCCCATTGCCGCAATCGGCGTGGCTCGAACATTCCAGGACGACGCAAACCCCACCCTCGCATTGTGACCCTGACTCGCAGTCTTCGTCGCCGTCACAGCCGACCTCGACGCAGACTTCGCCTTCCTCGTGACACTCGAGCCCCGGAGCGCAATCGGCGTCCTCGTCGCAGTCCACGCATTCCCCATCGGGACAGTCGTAGTCCGTGCCCGACACCTCGTCGCTGCCGCAGGCCGACACCGCCACCAGGAGCGCCGTGAAAATCATCCAACCACCGATCATCCATCCACGCAATCCGTTCATCGACCTCTCCAGGAGTCAAATCTCTTTACATGCTGTACGTTTGTCCCCTCCATCATAGATGATTTGCACGGCGTTGACGACCGACTCTCAAGCGGCGGATTTGATCGGTTTCCAGCGGCAGTAGTTCCCTGGCTCGGAAAGTCGTTCGCCCTCCCCGCATACCTCCACATCTCCGTCTGCTTCTGCCTTAGCCCCGGCCGACTGTTGTTCCAGGAGCCCGGGGTCACGGACGTCACGGACCAGGGATTCTGAAGAACATCTACCGACTACCGCCGATCACACCGAAGTCGTCAACACCCAACCCCATGTATACGAACATCCATCAATCCAGCTCCAAAAACGGCTGCGCTCCCGGTCCCAGATCGATGCCCAGATATACCCAGGCCACCAGCATCAGTGACCAACCGATCGCCAGGGCCACCGAATAGGGTAGCATCACCGTCAGGATGGTACCGATCTGGATGTCTTTTACGTACTTTCTGGCGAAGACGATGATCAGCGGCAGATAGGGCATAAGGGGAGTGACGATATTGGTCACGGAGTCCCCGATGCGGTAGGCCACCTGGATGGCCTCCGGGCTCAGTCCCATCAGCATCAGCATGGGCACGAAGACCGGACCCATGACGGCCCATTTTGCGCTGGCGCTTCCAAAGAAGAGGTTGAGAATCCCCGTCAGGACGATGAATCCCAAAAGCAGGGGAATGCCCCCGAGGCCAACCCACTCCAGAAGTTGCACGCCCCGATCTGCGACGACCACGTCCAGGTTGGTGTGGGAGAAGTAGGCGATGAACTGGCCCGCCGGGAAGGCGAGCACGACGTAGGCTCCCATGGACGCCATGGTGTCACTGGCCATATTGGCCACGTCCTTGTCGTTTTTGATCATCTTGTTGAGGATCCCGTACACCAGCCCCGGGATGAAGAACAAAAGGGTGATCAACACGTCCAGTCGCTGAAAGAAGGGGGCCATCGCCTCCCACCAATACTCAGGCTCTCCCTGCAGGGCTCGAAGGGGTGACCCCTCCCACAGTCCCAGCACGAGAATGCCCGCCGTCACCACCGCCGCCGAGGCCATGGCGATCCAGAAATTGCGCTGCTCCACCGGCGTCGGCTTCTCCGGCTCCTCGATGGGCTCGCTGGCCTCCGACGGATCCCAATCACCGAGCATGGGCTCGATGAAGGTGTGGGTCACCCAGGTGCCAACGGCGGTCACCAAAAAGGTGGAGGCGATCAGAAAATACCAATTCGCCGTCACCGCCACGGTCTGATCGAAGCCGGCCACGCCCTGTGCGGCCTCGTTGGTGATCTCCGCCAACATGGGGTCGAGACCGGTCAACAAGAGATTTGCGCTGAAACCACCGGAGACCCCGGCGAAGGCGGCACCAATTCCGGCGATGGGGTGTCTTCCCATGCCGGCGAAGATCATCGCCCCCAGGGGAATCATGACCACATAGCCCGCGTCGGCGGCCATGGAGCTCATCACACAGGCGAAGATCAGCGTCGCCGTAATCAACTTTCTGGGCACCGACATCACCAGCATCCGAAGTCCGATGGCGATCAACCCCGTGCGCTCGGCGATGCCGATGCCCAGCATCACCATCAACACCGGGCCCAGCGGAGCGAACCCCGTGAAGTTGCTGATGGCGTTGAGGTACATCCACTGGATGCCCTCCGAGGTCAACAGACTGCTGATCCCCACTGTCGTCTCTGCGAACTCCCCGGTGGGATTGCCGCAATCGTCGAGCACCGGGCGCATCACCTCCGCCTCCACCCCGGCCAGAATCCACGACAGCAGGACCACCCCGAAGGCGATCAAGAAAAAAAGCGTCACCGGATCGGGAAGTTTGTTTCCGACGGCGGCGATCTTGTGAAGCAGACGGACAATGAAATTGTCGGATTGCGACGACTTTTCTTCTGCCATAAACTTGTCCTGATGATATCAGTCTGTGTCTTCTTCCGAGGCCGCCTCCGCCTCTTCGATGGCGGCTACAAAGTCCGGCACCTCGCGGGCCACCGCCTCGTTCAACTTCTCCGACAACGGGGTCACATTCTCCTGAAGGAATTTCTCCCGCTCTTCACCTCTGAGGGGATCACCCGAGGTCGCTTCCACGGTCAAGGGATCGATATGAGCGCCGTTTCGCAACATCTCGTAGTGCAGATGAGGCGCCGTCGACGCCCCCGTATTCCCCGACTGTGCCACCACCTGTCCCTGGGAGACCCTGGCTCCGGGGCTTATCCCTCGTTCGAATCTCGACAGGTGAGCATAACGCGTCTCATACCCCCCGCTGTGGCGAATGCGCAACAACTTTCCATATCCCCCTGCCCAGCCGGCAAAGACTACCTCTCCCGACGCCACGGCCCGTACGGGCGTGCCTGTTGGTGCTCCGTAATCTACTCCGTTGTGCATCCGATTATCCCCCGTGATCGGATGTTGTCGCCGCCCAAAGGTGCTGGTGACCCGTGTCACATCAAGGGGAGAGCGCAAGAATTGACGCTCCAGATTCTCCCCTTCCTCATCGAAATATCCATACTCTGCATCTTCGTCTTCGTCTTCTGATTTCGATACGTGGAGATAGGCCTGGCGATTGCCCCGCTCACCGACGTACTTCGCCCCCAATACTCGCCCGTAGCGCAAAAATTCCCCATCCAGGTACAACTCTTCGAAGACCATGGCGAAGACATCGCCGTTTCGGCTCTCCGTACTGAAGTCGATCGTATATTCAAAGACCTTCATGAATCGGTGGGCCAACACTCCGCTCTCCCCCATGGACTCCACGGTGAGCCAGAAACTGCCCTCCACGCTTCCCGCCACACTGCGCGTACGGATCTCGGGGATGATCTCGAGCTTCTCCACCTCGTACGTCGTCTCTTCTTCGTCATACCGGGCCACCCAGATATTCTCCGGCGACGTCTCGTAGCGAAACTCCTCGACCCTTCCCTCCTCGCTGACCTCGGCCTGCCACAGATCCCCGGGGCGACTTCGCCGAAAGTCGAACTCCTCATCCATCGCCGAAATCACCCAGTGTACCCGACCCTCCGGAATCCCTCGATTGACCATGGAGACGTACACGGAGTGGTCCGGTTGCAACTCCCCGGCAATGGACATCGCTCTTCCGTCTTCCCAGTGAGCATGTCGAGCCTGCTCCTGGCGCCGCACCTCGAGCAGTGCCTCGGCTTCCTCGCTCTCTGCGAACCGATTTGCCGCCTGAACGGCGTTCTTCACCGCTTGCGACGCCTCTTCGACGGCCTCCGAGATGCCGTCGTCCTCCACCACTCTCTCTTCCTCGTCCTCTCCGCAACTGCTCCACACCGCAACCACGGCCAGCAGCAGCGCTCCGGCGACAACCATGGCGATTCGCTTCCAACTCGGCGCTCCCCGATCCGGCCTCCCCCGCTGACTCAAAAAATCCGCGTCTGCCCAACGATTCGTCATTCTTTTCTCACTACCCTGTACCACGGGGACGCCCGTCGCCCACCACACACTCCCGCCGTGCTCATCACAACTCGCGACAGGGAGCGACAAAAATCAGCCCCACCTTCTAGATTGGCGCCCCTTGCGTCAAGGATGACGGCAGGTACGACAGGTCGTGGATGTTGGGTATTTGGTATTCGGCCCATCACCCACCAACCGCCGTCCACACACCGTCCACCCACCACCCATCACCCACCACCAACCACCAACCACCCATCACCCACCACCAACCACCCGCTTTACCCATATTCCGGATCAAAGAGCATCGCCGAATACGGCGGCGGCTCTGTCCCCTCCACGACGGCGTATTTCGAAAAGTCTGTGACCCCTTCCTCCTCGAGGACCTCCTCGTCGTAGTAGGCGTTCCCCGTACATTCTGAGGGCTCTCGGATCAGGATTGCCAACACGGCGTCGCACAGAATCTCAGGAGTGCGCCAGGTCTCCTCGGTGCCCATCTCGAAGTGGCGCGTCGCCTGGCTCTCTATGGCCGTGACCGGCCAGAAGGCGTTGACCCCGATATTATGCCGGCGCACCTCTTCCGCCAGCGACTGGGCGATGAAGGTCATCCCGATCTTGGAGAGCGCATACGCCGCCTTTCCCGGCGCACGGTCGATCTTTATCGGGGGTGATGCCATCAGGATATGGCCCCAGCCCTGCTCGATCATATGCGGAAGTGCATAATGTGAACAGGCGTAGGCGGCGCGGGCATTGACTCCCATGACGAGGTCGAATCGCTTCGGCGGCATCTGGGCGACTCCCTGAAGCTGAATGGCCCCGGCATTATTGATGAGGATGTCCAGGCTGCCGAAGTGATCTACTGTGGCTTCGATGGCACCCTCGATCTGGTCGTCGAAACGCACGTCCATTTGGATGGCCAGGCCTTCGCCGCCCAGGTCCTCGATCTCAGAGACCGTATCGTGAATCGTCCCCGGAAGTTCAGGGTGAGGTTCGGCGGTCTTGCCCGTGACCACCACCTTCGCCCCTTCCCTTGCCAGAGTCAGAGCGATCTCCTTTCCAATTCCCCGGCTCGAGCCGGTGATAAACGCGACCTTGTCTTTTAGCTTCATTTCCTCTCCTCAACCTGAGTTCATTGGTTCTTCAACCTTACGAGTAAGCGATCGGACCATGCTCCCGTCAGCGTTTACTCCGCCGAATGACGCTTTTCCTCTTTTTTCTTCTCTCGATCGCGATCACGAGCCACTACAAAGGTGGACCCGCCCAAAAGCAGCATCGCCACAGAGACAGCGATGGGCCACATATCGCCGAAAATGCCTTCCACCAATTGACGTGAACGAGCCGTCGGATCTGCCAGAACCAGCGCCACGAACGCCGCTGCAGTGGCCGTCACACCCAGCGCAATCACCGCACGCACCGGACCGGAAAGCCCACTTCGTCCGTACAGAATTCGCCCCGCCTTGAAAATCCGCCCCACTCGGACGATCCGAAGCGCTCCCACCAGGCGTACGAAGCGCAATAACTGTACGGGACCCAGCGCAAACAGAACTGCCGGTATCGTCAACAAGACTACGGCCACCAAAAACCACTGCTCTCGCAACCAGCGAAGCTTATCCTTGGCCAGCGCAAGCAGCACCACTGCCTCTGCCGTAAAGACGAACAGCGATATGGCATTGATCACCGTCCCCGCCACGGCGGGCCTTCCGTCGATCATCGTCAAAAAGGCCGCCGGTATCGAGGCCAGCGCCGCCAGTATTACTGGCCAGAAAAAACGCCGCTTCCAGCGCTCCTGGAGCGTCTCCTCGGTCTTCTCGGCCTTCGCATCGACGGGCATCCCAGACGTCCTGGCCATGACATATCCATCTCGAATTGAGCCTGCCTGTGCAGACTGCGCCGCAGGCTAACCATTTGACGCGCATTCTCCAAGGGCTGGCAGGGCTGGCAACTCCGACATCATACGCTCCTTTCTTCACGGGTCGACAACGAGACGTGGGTTCAACCGCCCTTCCCGGCAGCACCAGCAATCCTTGTGGCAACTGGTGGCAACTGCGTCTCACGGATTCACACTTGCCGTTCCTGCTCCTCCCGATCCAATCCAAGGTGAATTTCCAGCGCCTCCAAACGGACCCTTGAAAATAGCGATGAATCTCCCATCGACGTTCTCCTCGATGCTCAGGGCTTTCAATCCCTTATTTCTTAGTCGTCCAACCGCACCAATTCGATGAAGTTCCACTGATTGTCCCCGTGGTTCTTCAGATGAAAGCTCACCTCCGTGCCGCGCGGATAGTCCCGTTGTGCCACCCACTCTGGTGTCAATAATTGCCCGTCGGAAGGGATCGGAACCGTCGTCTCCCACGCCAGGTCTCCGTCAAAGGTGATCGCCACATAGGCCTCTGCCGACTCTCCACCGATGGCCGGGGTCAGCTCGAAGTGCCAGATCCTTGCCCGCACACCATCGCCCTCGTCGACCGCCAATAGCGACGGTTGAGATACGGCCAGATAATTGCACTTCTCCATATTGACGGCATAAGACATCTGTCCGTCCAGCGTCTCTGTCTTTATCGCCTCCTGCGGACAATCCACCTCCTGCGGACGCACTGTGGCGAGGGGATCTTCTTCTTCCGAAAGTTGGGACCACAGACTGTGAGAGACCAGCGGCGGCACCGGCTCATCCCCGCCGTCACCTGCATCCTCGCTCACCGTCACGTCCTCTCCGACGTCCACGTCAGGATCTTCGCCTCCCCCACCGTCGCTACAACCCCAGACACCGAACCCTACGGCCAGCGCAACCATCCCAACCACCCAGAATCCTCTCCCAAACCTGCATCGGTCCACATCCATCACCATCACTCCACACTCCAAAAAACCCGCCCCCTCCCGAACGACGATTCCGCACTCCCAATTGTACAACGAAAAAACAACCCTACCACCCCCCCCCTTTTTACCCCCCCAATCGATCGACCGACAGATGAACACCACCCCCATTTTCCGGCCTCATCCTCCGACATCACCCACCCGTATGTCGTCGACCTCCCGTCCATCTTCACCCCCTTTAGGACACTTTAGGACACTCCAGGACACTCCAGATTATTGCACCGATGCCCAACTCTTCCCATCGCCGCACTCCACGTTCCGGAACAAACGTTCGCAGGTCA
>SLPW01000588.1 GCA_007131755.1 Myxococcales bacterium
AGCCTCACCATGGAGCTGGGCATGCGGTGGCATCCCGATCGCATCGATCGCCTCCTCATCTTCCAATTCGCCTGGCTGTTCTAAGGCCGGAAACCGATCGCGCTCAACGCTTTCCCAATTGTTGCATCTCAAACCTCCCCGCGTTAAAAAGGTGTGGTTCGCCAGTTGAATCTCAACATGTGTAGTGCGCACGCGGGGCGCACTGACAAATAGTATAGGAGTTGCTCATGCGCCGTATCTCTGCCCTCTTTGTGGTCGCCATTGTCAGTCTCGTCGTTCACGCCGGCTGTTTTTCCTATTCCACTCTTCATACCGCCACCCCCGTGGAGGAGGGCGAGACGGAGATGACCCTCACCGCTGGATTTTACGGCGCCGGAATCGCTGGAGACTCCGGCGATATACCAAACTCGGAGTTTATGGTGCGCCACGGCATCACCGACGCCTCCGACCTGGGATTCAAGGTCTACCCCGTGGGCTTCGCCTTCGATTATAATCACGCCCTGGCCATGGAGAGCGGATATGCCCTGTCCGTCAATCCCTATCTGAGCGTGACGCGATTCTCTGCCGATGATGGGAGCTTCACATACGGCGCGGCGCTGTTGAATATCCTCGCCGACGTCATCGCCGGCGAGGCGGCGACATTGACCTTCGGACTCAAACCGGGATTCCTCTATGCCATGGGAAGCTTTGACGACGAGCTCGAAACCGCAAATACCGGTGTGATCGGGATCACCAGTGGAATCCGCGTCAATCTGGGAGATTCCTTTACGGTCATGCCCACCTTCGATGTGCTGACGCCCTTCGATGAATTTGCCGATCTCTGGCTGTATACCTTCGGTGTCGCCATGATTTTCTGAACATGGCTTGCGAGCCTCAGAACCTTATCCGCACTCCGCCGGTTGTGCGGATAAGGCGATAGGTCTGACCGTCGACGGTCTCCCACCGATAGCGAAAGTCACCGAGCACATCGAGCATGCTCGTCAGCTCCAACTGAAGACCCGTGACTGCCTCGTAGGCTCGCTCCGGCGTATCGTAGCCTTCGAGGTAGTCGGCCTTATTTCCCACGGCTCCTCCGGCGAAGATCTGGAGCGCGTCGGAAGGCCAATACAACAGCCTGGCCTTGATGGAGCGAGCGTTTCTCGAATTGGGCTCAAAGGCGTAGTAAAAGCGCCCGTCGACGAAAAACGAGCCGAATCCCCACAACATGGCGGGACGAATGACGTGGACGCCGGGCTGGTCTGGGAATTTTATCCTCTGAAGACGTAGCCCCACATCCAATTCGGGACCGAACATCACGCCCGGATCGACGTAGGAGCTCCACAGCGGTGAGAAGTCGGCTCCCGGGGCCACCGAGCCGCCGGCCTCGAGGCGAAATCGATCGTTGAGCTCGTAGCGACCATGACCGCGCAAGGCGGTATCCATGGACTGATCGTTGACCCATCGGCGGCGCGTGATGTCGAAGAGGACCTCGCCATAGAGATCGTCTGTGGGATAGCCTGCCAGTCCGTGACGGCTACGCCAGCCGCCCTCTCCATCGCGTCCGCGTAGCATGGCCATCTCTCCGAGATAATAGGGCCGCCGACGGGCTGCCAGATGCTCCTCGGCCTCCAGCGCATCGTGAACCGCCCAGGCCAACCCCTCCCACTCCGAACGACCCACCTCATCGGGATCGATACTCTTTAACAGGGCCTTCGCCTCTTTTCCTTCGCCCATCCACAACAGGAGTCGAGCCTTCCACAACTGGTGTTCCTCTTTTGCCCCTTCCATGGCCAGGGCCTCGTCGATCCTCTCCAGTGCCGCCTCGTAATGTCCCAACATTCCAAGCACTCGGGACATCTCCACCTTCGCCTCCACAAGGTCCGGCGCCTCTTGTAAACATCGCTGTGCCGCCTCGTAGGCGGCGTGCAGATCCCCGTCGACGCGATAGCTTTCGGCGTCACGACAGGCCTGTGGTGGCTGAGCGTCGCTGAGGATTTGATCGGTGAGCACGATATCGTGCAGACTGGCCACCCGCCGGGGGTCGACCTCTTCGATATCAACTTTCTCCAGAAGTACGAAGGCACGCTGGTGGTCGCCCTCCCAATAGCGAAGTCGAGCCTTCCAGAATAAGATTTCCGCCCGATGGTCGTCGTCCCTCTCGAGGGCCTCCTCGACCCACTTCATGGCCGTGGCGTGATCCCCTCGCATCGCCAGCAGCCGGGAGATTTCGATTCGCACTTCTCCATGATCGGGATCCTGGCGCAGGCATTCGAAGGCCGCCGTCATGGCCCGCTGCGTTTCCCCGCGCAGACGGAACCTGGAGACAGTGGCGCATACCATGGGGGCGGCGTCGATGGCCCGGGCGATCGCCTCCTCCAACTTTCGCAGCTCCTCGCCATCGACGGCGTCACCGTCGATCCCCTCGAGGACTTGCTGGGCCCTTTCGAAATCTCCCATCCAGTACCACAAACGAGCCTTCCACAATTCGTAGTCCGGATTTCCGCCATCGGCGGCGATGGCCGATTTGATCCACCTGATGGCAGGCGCATAGTGCCCCTGTTGACCCAATAGGCGCGACAACTCCGCCTGGGCCACCACATGATTGGGCTTTTCTTCCAGACACTCCAGGGCCGCCTCGATCGCCGCCTCCACCTCTCCGGCCCGGCGCAGGCGCTGCACGGCGTTGCATATCGAATTGACCCGGTCCAGCGCGGCCTGCAATTCGTCGACCTCATCGCCAATGGAGTCTTCCCCTTTGAGGGCGTCCAAGACGGCCTGGGCCTCTTCGATTCGTCCCATCCAATACAAAAGGCGCGCCTTCCACATTCGATACTCCAGGTTGTCACCGTCGGCGCCGATGGCTGATTGTGCCCAGGCAAGAGCCTCGTTGTATCGGCCCTCCATGGCCAGAATTCTGGACAACTCCAGCCACGCGTCGGCGTGGCCGGGATTTGCCGTCAGGCATTCCAGCGCCATCTGGCGCGCCAGATCGAGGTCCCCTGCCAGGCGATATTTTCCCAGAGCGTCACAGGGCGCCAGAGCGCGTCCCAGAGCCTCGCGCAACTCACGATACTCGCGCGGGTCCACCTCCTCGGGGGAGAGCCTGTCGAGGACAAGGATCGCTCGCTCGTGCTCACCGAGCCGATACAAGAGTTGCGCCTTCAGCAAATATGCCTCCGCCGTCGCATCATCCCCCATTGCAAGAAGTGTCGACATCAACCACTGAAGACCTATCCGTGGTTCTCCCTGCAGCGAGAGGATGCGGGCGATCTCGAGCTTCGAGTCCAATTCATCGGGAAAATCGGCCACGCATTCTGCGGCCACCTCCAGCCCCGTCTCAAGACGTCCGGCCCGACGATGCTTTCGCGCCTCGTCGCATTGCGCCCGAGCCCGGTCCAATGCGGCCTTCAACTCGGCATATTCCTCACCATCGACGTCATCTACATCGATGCGAGCCATTATCTGCTCTGCGCCCTCGTAGTCCTCCATCCAGTACAGTAGCCGCGCGTTCCACAACAGATACTCTCCCGGTCTCTCTCCGGTGACTTCCACGGCGCTGTGCAACCAGTCCAGCGCCGTCTCGTAGTCCCCCTGCATCGCCAGGATTCGCGACAACTCCACACGCGCATCCCCGTGATCCGGGTCTTCCTCCAGACACTGACGGGCCGCTTTCTTTGCCGCCTCCAGCTCTCCGGCGATCCGAAGTTCTGCGACGGTCTCACAGACCGGCCCCTCTTCCACGGCGCGATAAAAGAACACCGCTCCGACGATGAGGGCAATCAATAATATTACACCCACTATCTGTCGCGTCTTCATAACCCCCCTGCACTGTGACGAAGATCATTCTAAGGTAGAAAAAGTGGAGCCCTGCGGCCCGTGTTCAGCTCCCGTTCCACCATCAAAAACCAGAGCGTCGGCGCCGCCGCCGAGTTCTCGACGAAGTCACCGAGGCTTCGATCGGCGTAGGGAATCCCTCCGTCGTCTTTCTCAGCAAGCACGGCCGACATCTTCAGCACATCTTTCGTGATCTGCGGCTTGTCCAGGCGAAGAGCTGCCAGGGCGACTCCCAGGCTTCCCTCCACGAAGATGACCTCCTGTTGCGGATCGTAGCCGTCTACGGCGTCGAGATAGGGAGCAAATCCTCCCTTTGAAGAGGTCCCGGAAGTGGAGAAATTCTCCACCGTATACTCCAGACTCTTGCGCGCAAGATCGGGGCGA